>JBBRPV010000008.1:0-73980 GCA_038227445.1 Burkholderiales bacterium
AGTCTGGCCCCGAAAATAGTCGATCCAAACGCTCGAATCGACCAGAATCACTTGTCACGCCTCATCGCGTCCAAGTCACCTTCCCAAGTAATCTTGCCTCGGAGCTTGCGTATCTCTGCCTGCCCGCGGAGTTGGAGGAGACTCTTCAAGTGGTCAACGGTTTTTGCTTTCTCATTGCCAAGCTTCCCAAGCCTTCTTGAGTTTGGGCCGTTGCCAGACGTGCGAGCGAAGGCGATGCCGAGACAGAGAACCGCGGCGGCGCCACGTCAGTACCCCAGCGCCAGTCCCGTGTTGCGCCGCGGGTCGTTCGCGCCGTAGTAGCGGTTCTTGCCGACCGGCTTGCCGCCGAGCGATGGCGCGCCTACTAGGATCGCCGCTAGGTGACCCGGCGGCTGCGGGTTGCCGAGCTTCTGGCCCATGCCTTCGAGGATCGTGCGGGTGTCGGGGCTGAGCGCGAAGTTGTCCACGTTGGTCAGGTCGGGCAACCACTGCTGGTGGAACCTAGGCGCGTCAACCGCTTCCTGCACGTTCATGCCGTAGTCGATCACGTTGATGATCGTGTGCAGCACCGCTGTGATGATGCGGCTGCCACCCGGCGTGCCGACCACCATCACCGGCTTGCCGTCTTTGGTGATGATGGTCGGGCTCATGGAGCTCAGGGGGCGCTTGCCCGGCGCAATCGCGTTGGCCTCGCCCTGCACCAGGCCGTACAGGTTCGGCACGCCGATCTTGGAGGTGAAGTCGTCCATCTCGTTGTTCAGGATCACGCCGGTCTTCGCTGCCGTGACCTTGGCGCCGAACCAGTCGTTCAGTGTGTAGGTCACCGAGACCGCATTACCCGATTTGTCGATGATTGAGTAATGCGTGGTGTTGCTGCCTTCGTGCGGTGCCACGCCGGGCTTGATGTCTTTCGAGACGCCGGCTTTGGCCGGATCGATCACCTCGCGGATCTTCGCCGCGTAGCCTTTGTCGAGCAGCCGCGCGAGCGGGTTCTTCACGAAGTCGGGGTCGCCGAGGTAACTGTTGCGGTCAACGTAGGCGTGCCGCATGGCTTCGATCTGGTAATGCACTGACTGTGCCGAGCGAAAGCCCAGCTCCTTCAGTGGGTAGCCTTCGAGAATGTTCAAGATTTCGCAGATCACCACGCCGCCAGAGCTCGGCGGCGGCGCAGAGACCACGCCGTAGCCGCGGTAGTTGCATTCCACCGGCTCCATCTCGCGCGTCTTGTACTGGTCGAGGTCGGCTTGCGTGATGATGCCTTTGCCAGCCTGGCTGCTGGCCACGAGCGCGGCGCCGACCGCGCCTTTGTAGAAACCCTCTTCGCCCTTGTCGCTGATGCGCTGCAGCGTGGCCGCCAAGTCTTTTTGCACTAGCTTCTCGCCCAACGCGAAAGCGGCGCCGTTGCTCAGGAAGATCGCGCCGGTCGCCGCGTCTTGTCTGAAGGCTTCGGTCGCGGTGGCGAGCATATCGACATCGCCCTGGTTGAGCACGAAGCCGTCGCGTGCGTACTTGATTGCGGGTGCCATCAAGGCGGCCCGTTTCATCGTGCCGTATTTCGCCAGAGCCAGTTCCATGCCCGAAACCGTGCCGGGCACTGCCACGGCGAGGTGCCCTTTCGTGCTTGCGCCCTTGACGACGTTACCGTCCGTGTCGAGGTACATGTTGGCGGTGGCGGCGAGTGGCGCCTTCTCGCGAAAGTCTAGAAAAGTCTTGCGGCCGTCGGCGAGCTGGATCGTCATGAAGCCGCCGCCACCGAGGTTGCCGGCCGCGGGGTAGACGACCGCCAATGCATAACCCACGGCCACCGCAGCATCGACCGCGTTGCCACCGTCTCTCAGCACGTCGACACCAACGCGGGTGGCCAGGTGTTGGGCGCTGACGACCATGCCGTTTTCTGCTGCCACGGGGGCTTGCGACGCCGCGAGCACGGAACCGCAACACGCAGCCGCGGTGATGAGGGTGAGGGTGATGGGGAGGGCAGGGAGGTGGAACGTCATGATGGTTTTGTCTCCGAAAGAAATGGGCAGCGGCATCTCAAGGCTGTGAATGGAGCCGGCGCGCCCAAGCTGGCGACACAAGCGGACAACACCAGCACAGCCAAGCGTAAGCCGGTGGGTCAGATTTGTTAACAAGCTGTTAGGCGAACGGCGACGCCTCGAAATTTCCGGCCAGCGCCGCCCAGACTTTGGGTGCAGTCAGCGGCATCTGCAAGTGCTCAGCGGCGCGGCCGACACCGGCGTTGTCGAGCGCGTCGACCACCGCGTTTACGAGCGCCGGCGTGGCGCCGATCGTGCCCAGCTCACCCACGCCTTTCACCCCGAGCGGGTTGGTCAGGCACGGGATTGTGGTGTCAAATCGGGTCTCGAAGAAGCGGCTGCACAGGTCGGCGCGTGGCATCGCGTAGTCCTGAAAACTGGCGGTCAGCATCTGGCCGCTCTCGCGGTCGTAGACCACGCGCTCGCACAGCGCCTGACCCAGGCCCTGCATCACGCCGCCTTCGATCTGCCCGGAAGCGATGGTAGGGCTCACGACGCGGCCGATGTCATTGACCGACGTATAGCTCACCACGTCGATGTGGCCGGTGTCGGGATCGATCTCGACCTCACACACGTGGCAGCCGTTCGGCCAGGTCGGGCCGCCGACGGCGGTGGTCGCGTCGATGAAGATGCGCTGCTCGGGCTGCTTGCCCGCCAGCTCGAAGAGCCCGACGCCGACATCGGTGCCGACCACCGTGAAGCGGCCCGCCTCGTATTCCACATCCTGCGGCGCGACCTCGAGCGCTTCGCTCGCGAGTTGCTTGCTGCGATCGATGCTGCGCTCTGAAGCCACGCGTACGGCCGAACCGCCCGTGAACAACGAGCGCGAGCCGGCGCTGCCAAAACCATTGGCGCGGTCGGTGTCGCCTTGCAGGATGCGGACCTGCTGCGGCGACACACCGAAGGTGTCAACCACGAGCTGGATGTAGCTGGTGGCGATGCCTTGTCCCATGGCCTGCGTGGCCGAGCCGATTTCGATGAAGCCGTCGGCGGTGATGCTGACGCTTGCGCGTTCTTCAAGCGCGTTGCCGCCAGTCCATTCGAGGAAGGTGGCTATGCCGCGGCCGCGCAGCTTGCCGTTTGCTCTGGCGGCGGAACGGCGCGCTTCGAAGCCAGGCCAGTCGGCCAGCGCTAAGCCTTGGTCGAGCACCTGCTCGAAACGGCCGCTGTCGTAGACCTGTGCCATCGCATTCTTGTAGGGCATCAGCTCGGGGCGGACCATGTTGATGCGGCGCAGTTCGGCCGGATCCATCTTCAGCTTGCGCGCGGCGGCGTCGAACAGGCGCTCGGTGATGTAGATCGCTTCGGGGCGGCCCGCGCCGCGGTAGGCGCCGGTGGTGGCGGTGTTGGTCATCACCGCAATAAAGTGCAGGTCGACGGCCTGGATGTCGTAGATGCTGGTCGTGACCCATGGCCCGATCAGCACCTGAATCGCCACGCCCGTGCCGGTGGCGTACGCGCCGACATTGGCCAGCGAGCGCAGGCGTATCGCGAGCGCGCGGCCGCTCCCGTCGAGCGCGAGCTCGGCGCGGCTGACGACGTCTCGGCCATGCACGGCCGAAAGAAAATCTTCCACACGGTCGGCCTGCCAGCGCACCGCAATCTGCAGTTCGCGCGCAGCGTAGGCCACGACGATGTCTTCGGGGTGGATGCCGGTCTTCATGCCGAAGCCGCCGCCCACGTCGCCCACGACAACACGCACGTTGTCGGTCGTGAGGCCGGGGATCGTGTCGCACAGCGACCTGCGCACGCCGGAGGGCATCTGGCTGCTGATGCGCACCGTTAGGCGCTGGGTGCTCGTATCGAACGCGGCAACAACGCTGCGCGGCTCCATCGGGCTGGGCGCCAGGCGCTGATTGCACAGGTCGAGCGAGACGGTGTGAGCGGCGTGCTGGAACGCGAGCGACGTGGCCTTGGCATCACCGTGGCGCATCTCGGCGGCAATGTTGTCGGGCGCGTCTTCGCACAGCACCGGCGCGCCGGCGGCGGTGGCGCGCACCGCGTCGACGACGGCCGGCAATTCGTCGTAGTCGACCATCACCGCCTCGGTCGCGTCGCGTGCCGCCTCGCGCGTTCGTGCCACGACCGCGACCACCGCTTCGCCGACGAAGCGTACGGTTTGGTGTGCCAGTGCGCGGCGCGGTGCGCTGGTGGCGGCCATGCCCCCAGTTCGCTTGAAGCCAGTGGGCTGGGCCATGGGCCTGACGCCCTTCAGTGCCAGTTGCTCGCCGGTGTAGACTGCGAGCACGCCGGGCATCGCAAGCGCCGCCGACACGTCGATCGACTTCAGCCGCGCATGGGCATAGGGCGAGCGCAGGAATGCGATGTGGCTGTTGGTGCCGGGCACCGCCACGTTGTCGGTGAACTGCCCCTGGCCAACGAGCAGGCTCGCGTCCTCGACACGTTTGACCGCCTGGCCGCTGCCAAAGCGCGCCGCTTCGCTCGTCGTGCTCATTCAATGGGCTCCTGGTAAGGAAAAACAGAGGGGACATCGTAGCGGCGCCCGCGGTCACGCCTCATAGTGCGGCGCGCGTGGTGCGTTCTCGCCCGCTAAAAGAGTCGGGCCACCAACATCGCCAGCAAGCTCAGCACGATGCTGCTGGCCAGGGGTATGAACCACTCGCGGCCGAACAGCCGGAAGCAAAAGTCGCCCGGCAGTTTGCCCAGCCCCATCTTTTCAAGCCATGGCCGCAGGCCGCTGAAAATCAGCAGCGCGATGAAGACGACGCTGAGCCAGCGGATCACGCTGGTCCCGGCTGATTTGTCCAGCGGATCACGCTAATCCCGGCGGATCACAGCGTGTGCATCCGGTCGCCCCGAGCGAAGCCGATCGGCGTATCGGTCAAGGCTGCATCGCAACGCTTCGCGAACCCGATCACCTTGAACAGCTCGCCCATTTCATGCTCGGTCAGCAGCTTTTGGGTGTTGGCGATGGTCTTGATGTCGGCGCCTTGCAGCAGCTCGAGCACACCACAGTTCATCAGGAAATGCGCCTGGCTGGTGTAGCCCAACACGTCTAGCCCAGCGTCTTGGGCCGCGAGCGCGATGCTGCTGAAATTGACGTGCGCGGTGATGTCTTTCTCGCCCACGTCGGTCAGCGGGTCGGTGTCGGCGCGGTGCGCTCGGTGGCACATCAGTGTGCCGCCGCTGCGCTGCGGGTGGTAGTACTCGGCAGCAGGAAAGCCGTAGTCGATGAAGAACGCCGCTCCGCGCGTCAGGCGCTCGGCCAGCGTGGTGACGAACGCTTCGGCCTGCGCGTGGGTCTCGGTGACGGTGCCGGGGCTGAATGGGCCATCAAACGGCGGGCGCAACTCAGTGGGCTGGTCGCGCCACGCGAGAGTTTCGCCGGTCATCACCACGCCGCGCTCGAACCAATGCGCGCCATCGAAATGCAACAGTTGGACCGGCATCGCGTCGAGCAGTTCGTTGCCGACGATCACTCCTTGCATTGCCTCAGGCAACACGTCGGCCCATTGCACTTTCTTGGCGAATGGTGCGAGCCGTGTGCGCTGCCGCTCGCGCAAGCTTCCCGACAAATCAACGATGGTGTAGCGGTGAACCCTGTCGCCGAGTGCGCTTAGAAGCTGCTCAGCCAGCGCGCCCGAGCCGGCACCGAACTCCCAGACTTCGCTGCTGCCGCTTGCGTCCAGTGCTTGCGCCAAGGGTCGGGCGAGCGCCTGACCGAACAGCGGCGAGAGTTCCGGCGCAGTCACGAAGTCGCTTCCCGATGAGGGCAGCATGCCGAACACACGGCGGTCACCCGAGTAGTAGCCCATTCCTGGCGCGTACAAGGCCAGCGCCATGAAACGATCGAAGGGCAACCAGCCACCGTTGCGATCAATGGCCTTGCGGACCAGGCCAATGAGGCGCGTCGATACACTTGGTGCTTGCTGCATCACTCCATTGTAGAAACCATGCCGTCCAGCCCTGCCGCCAAGCGGCCTGTTGCACTCGTCACTGGCGGAGCCAAGCGCCTGGGCCGCGCCATTTCACTCAACCTGGCGGCGCATGGTTTCGACCTTGCAGTGCACTACCGCGAGTCGAAGGCAGAGGCGCTCGCAACGGTTGCCGAGTTGCAATCGCTGGGTGCGACGGCGTTCGCGTTTCAAGCCGATCTGGCCGACGAAGCAGCGTGCCGCGCGCTGGTGCCGGCAGTCGCGGCGCATTTCGAGCGGATCGACGCGGTGGTGAACAACGCCTCAACCTTCGAGTACGACAACGCGGCGACTTTTTCCATCGCGGCCATGGAGAAACACTGGCGCGCAAACACCGCGCCGGCCGTTCTGTTGGCCCAGGCTTTGTACACGCACCTGAACGAACGTGGCCAGACCGGCTGCGTCGTCAACATCATTGACCAGAAACTCTGGAACCCGAACCCCGACCACTTTTCTTACACGCTCTCGAAAGCCGCGCTGCAAGCTGCCACCGTGATGCTGGCGCAAGCGCTCGCGCCGCAAGTGCGTGTGTGTGGCGTGGCGCCGGGCATCACGCTGGTGTCGGGGCCGATGAACGAGGCCGAGTTCGCCGCGGCGCACCAGATGACGCCACTCCAGCGCTCTTCCACCCCGCGAGACATCGCGCGCGCCGTGCAGTTTCTGATCGATTCCCCTGCGATCACTGGCACCACGCTGCTGGTGGATGGCGGCCAGCACCTCAGCCCGCAGCCGCGCGACGTGTTCTATCTTGCCCAAAACTCCTGAGACCTTTTCCATGCACAGCCTGCTCAGCCACCCCAGCCTGATGGATTGCCGGCGCCTGTTCCTGAGCACCTACGAGGTCTTCATCAACATCGGTGTACACGCCTTCGAGAAGACCGGCGAGCAGCGCGTGTTGATCAATGTCGATCTCTACATTCCGCTCGCGCTCTCGACGCCGAAGGCCGACGAACTCGACGAAGTGGTTGACTACGACTTCATTCGCAGCAGCATCCACGAGCGCGTAGCGAAGGGGCACATTCACCTTCAGGAAACGCTCTGCGACGACGTGCTGGCGTTGATGTTGGCGCACCCGAAAGTGCGCGCCGCTCGTGTCTCGACCCAAAAGCCCGACGTGTACCCCGACTGCGAATCGGTCGGCTGTGAAGTCTTCGGCATGAAAGAGGCCACATGAGCGCTGTGTTGGAGTCGGCACCGAAAGAAAAACTTTCGGTCGAACTGACCAAACTCTCCAAGCGCCTGCACCGCCAGGTGGGCCAAGCGATCGTCGACTTCAACATGATCGAAGAAGGCGACAAGGTGATGGTGTGTGTTTCTGGCGGCAAAGACAGCTACGCGCTGCTCGACCTGCTGATCTCGCTGCGCGCGCGCGCGCCGATCAACTTCGAGCTCGTTGCCGTCAACCTCGACCAGAAGCAGCCGGGCTTTCCTGAACACGTTTTGCCCGAATACTTGAAGCAACAGGGGGTGCCGTTCCACATCGAGAACCAAGACACCTACAGCATCGTCAAGCGCGTCATCGAAGAAGGCAAGACCATGTGCAGCCTGTGTTCGCGGCTGCGGCGCGGCATTCTTTACAGGGTGGCCGGCGAACTCGGTGCCACCAAAATCGCGCTCGGCCACCACCGCGACGACATGGTGCAAACCCTCTTCATGAACATGTTCTTCGGCGCGCGCTTGAAAGGCATGCCGGCCAAGCTGGTGAGCGACGACGGCCGGAACATCGTGATCCGCCCGCTCGCTTATGTGAGTGAGGCCGATCTTGTGCGCTGGGCCGCGCACAAGGCGTTCCCAATCATTCCGTGCACGCTGTGCGGCAGCCAAGAGAACCTGCAGCGGGTGCAGACGCGCAAGATGCTCAACGATTGGGAGCGGCTTCACCCGGGCCGCGTTGACAATATCTTCAAGGCGATGGGCCATGTAGTGCCGTCGCACCTGATGGACCGGAATCTGCACCCGTTCACCACACTCCAGACCACCGGCGTGGCTGACCCTGCCGGCGACCGGGCCTTCGACGAAATGGATGATTGCGGATCAGTGGCCGGCACGATCATTCCTTTGGTGATGCCGAACACGCTGAGCTGAACCGGGGCCCACCGCTGGAGAAACACCATGCTGAAGTCTTTCGCGCTCGCCACCTCAGTGTTCGCATTGGGCGGCTGTGCCGGTATCGGCGCCATCAACAGCGAAGTCTCAACCTACGGCTCATGGCCGGCCGAGCGCAAAGTGGCAACTTACGCGTTCGAGCGCCTGCCGTCGCAGCAGGAGCATGCCGACGAACAGAAGCTGATCGAAGAGTCTGCCAGCGGCGCCCTCGCCTTGGCCGGTTTCACGCCAGCCGACACGCCGGCCGACGCACAGGTCACGGTGCAGGTTGGCGCGCGCGTCGGCACCTTTGAACGCTGGCCTTATGCCGACCCGTTCTGGCGCAATGTGAGCGTGGGCTATTTTTATGGTTTGCACCGCGGGATCGGCCGCTGGGGCGTAGGCATCGGCGCGGGTTACAGCGGCTGGTCGGGCAGCGTTGGCTATGAACGTGAGGTGGAGCTGTTCATACGCGACCAGAAAACAGGCCAGTTGTTGTATGAGGCGCGCGCCAGAAACAATGGCGCGTCGTCGGCCATTGGCCCGTTGCTTCCGGCGATGTTCTCGGCCGCACTGAAAGACTTCCCCGATGGCGGTCCGAACCCGCGAAGCGTGAACGTGGAGTTCTCGAAGCAATGACCTGCGGGCCACACTTCAGTTGAAGTTGTGCGCCACCAGCGCACGCACATCACCTTCCCATCCCGCGAGCCGGTTCAGAGCCGTGCGCCGCTGCGCCGGGCTGATGCTGTTGTGCAAGCCTGCTGCGAAGTTGCAGTTGAACTCTGTCAGCCGCTCCGAATAGCGCCGGTAAGTCTCGCGCGGCGAATGCTCCAGCTGGGTCACGTAGACGCGCAGTGCGCCCTGCGCCTGCTCGGGGCTTGCCGCTTCGGCAACGAGCCGGCGCAGCAGTTGAAGCGCGTCCCGTTGGCGCTGCTTGCGCTCGGTCAGCCACAGCTCTGGATCGAACGGCGAACGGGCCATCGCCTCTGTGATTCGCGTGCGTTGCGCGGCATCGAGTCGGCCGTAAAAAGACTCAGCTCGTTCGACGGCGCGTTTGACGGTGGCTTCAGCGCGTTCGCGCGGGTCTGGCTGAAGATAGTCGTCGCGAAAGTCATCATTGGCCTTGGCGTAGCGGCGCTCAAGGTGTTGGAGCTGCCGCGGCGTGACCGATAGCGCCCAGTCGACCGCGGCCGGAACGGCCTGTTCCCAAGCGGTGTGGGCGCGCTTGACCAACTCACTCTGCCATTCGCACACGCCTGAGGGCGTGGTATCGCCACGCACCTCGGCCTGAGCCCGCACCAGCAGTTGGGCGTAGTCGGGCAGCTGAGTCTTACGGTGCCATGCGAACCACTGCTCCAATGCTTCGCGCACGCGCCGGGTTTGCTCGCCGTTGAAATCGGCATAGCCATCGAGCCACCAGTAGGCCAGATCGGGCGCCTGGCTGTAACCGATGCGCAGTGCGCTGCAGCCCGAGAGCAGCACGCTCAGGCAGCACAGCGCCGCGATAATGCAGGAACTAAACCTGTGCCCGCGCATTGCGGGTGCAGCGATACGTTCAGGGGACAAAGACACCATGGCACTCAACATTGTCATCATGGCCGCGGGCAAAGGCACTCGCATGAAATCGAGCCTTCCCAAGGTGCTGCACAAACTTGCAGGGCGAAGCCTATTGCAGCATGTTCTGCAAACCGCTGCCAGCCTGGGGGCGGAACGCACCGTGGTGATCACCGGCCACGGTGCCGAGCAGGTCGAGGCTGCGGTCAGCGCCCCGAACTTGCAATTCGTGCGCCAAATGCCCCAACTCGGCACCGGCCACGCGGTGCAGCAGGCCGTGCCGGCGTTGCTTGATGGCGGCACCACGTTGATCTTGAACGGCGACGTGCCCTTGATCGAAGCGGCCACTGCGCGCGCGTTGGTCGAGGCTTGCGGTGGTCGCCACCTCGCGCTGTTGACCATCAAACTGCCCGACGCTACGGGTTACGGCCGCGTCGTGCGCGGTGACCCCGCCGGCCGCGACGCAAGGGAGGGCGGGCGTGTGCGCAGCATCGTCGAACACAAAGACGCCACCCCCACCGAACGCAACATCCACGAGGTCTACACCGGCGTGATGGCGGCACCCACCGCCGCGCTCAAGCGATGGCTCGCCGCGTTGAAGAACAACAACAGCCAGAGCGAGTATTACCTGACCGACGTGGTGGCGATGGCCGCAGCCGAAGGCGTGCACGTGATGACGGCGCAGCCCGCCAGCGACACCGAAGTGCTGGGTGTGAACAGCCCCGTGCAGCTGGCCGAGCTGGAGCGGCGCTACCAGCGTGCCCACGCCGAAGTGCTGATGGAAGCCGGCGTGCGTCTCGCCGACCCTGCACGCCTGGACGTGCGCGGCGAACTCGTCTGCGGCACAGACGTAGAGATCGACGTCAACTGCATCTTCGAGGGCCGCGTCGAGCTGGGTGAGGGCGTGCGAATCGGCGCGAACTGCGTGATCCGAAATGCAGTCATCTTCCCCGGTGCGTCGATCCTGCCGTTCACCCACATGGACGGCGAGGCGCTTGGCGTGGTGGTCGGCGCCGGCGCCCTTGTCGGCCCCTTCGCGCGGCTGCGCCCCGGTGCAACGCTGGGCGAAGACGTGCATATTGGCAACTTCGTCGAGGTCAAAAACTCCACGCTGGCCAAGGGGGCGAAGGCGAACCACCTGGCGTACCTGGGCGACACGACAGTCGGCGAACGGGTGAACTACGGCGCCGGCAGCATCACTGCCAACTACGACGGCGCAAACAAGCACCGCACCGTGATCGGCGCCGATGTGCACGTGGGCAGCAACTGCGTGCTCGTGGCACCGGTGACGATCGGCGCCGGTGCCACGATCGGAGGCGGCTCGACGATCTCGAAAGACGTGCCGGCCGGCCAGCTTGCGGTCACGCGTGCGACGCAGATCACAACGTCCGACTGGGCCAGGCCCGTCAAGAAAAAGTAACGTCCGTACCCGTACCCGTACCCGTACCCGTACCCGTACCCGTACCCGTACCCTTCATGGCGCCACGCCGAGCTGCTGGCGCTGCAAGACCCAGGCCTCGAACGCGGGTTGCGGCAGAGGCGGGCTGATGAGCATGCCCTGCAGTTCGTCGCACCCCAAGGTGTCAAGGAACGAGCGCTGCGCTTGGGTCTCGACGCCTTCGGCGATCACAGTCAACCCGAGACTGCTCCCCATCTGGATGATGGCGCGGGTGATCGCGGCAGAGTCGCGGTTGTCGGGAAGGTCGTGCACGAAAGAGCGGTCAATCTTGACCTTATCAATCGGCAAGTTTTTAAGGTGACCGAGCGATGAGTAACCGGTGCCGAAATCGTCGACCGAAATGCGCAGGCCCATATCCTTGAGCCGCTCAAGCCGGTATTTGACTTGGGGCAGGTCGTCCATGAGCATGCGTTCGGTGAGCTCAAGTTCGAGCAGGCCGCTGTCGGAAGCGCCGCCCGGCAGTTCGCGCGCGATGGAGTCGAGAAAGCCCGCGGCCTGGAACTGCACGTTTGACAGGTTCACGGCCACAGGCGCCACCAATAGGCCCAAGTCGCGCCAGCGCATGGCGCAGCGGGCGGCCTCGTGCAGAACCCACTGGCCGATACCGATCATCAGCTGACGCTTTTCTGCCACCGGAATGAAGGCGCCGGCAAGCAGCAGCCCGCGCTCTGAGTGGTTCCAGCGGATCAGCGCTTCGGCACCCATCAGCATGCCATCGCGAGCCCGCACCTGCGGCTGGTAGTGCAGGACGAGCTCACCGCGTTCGAGCGCCTGCGCGAGCTCGCTTTCGAGCACCAGTTCGGCGAAGGCCGAGGCGGCGATGCCGGGCTCAAAGAACTGGCAGTTGGCGCGGCCGCGGGCCTTGGCCAGGTACATCGCCGAGTCAGCGTTCTTCACCAGCTCTTCGGGTGTGGCGCCGTCGCCCGGGTACAGCGCAATCCCGACTGAGGGCATGACAGAGATCGGGCGGCCCTCGACCTGCACCGCTGCGCCGATGGAGTTCAGCAGCTTGTGCGCCACTTCTTGCGCGTCATTTGCATGCTGCGCGCCCGCGGAAAGACCGGCCAGCAGCACCATGAACTCGTCACCACCAAAACGCGCCACGATATCGGCACCGCGCAGATTCGCGGTGATGCGCGCGGCCACGCTGCGCAGCAGCGAATCGCCAACCAGGTGACCGAGCGAATCGTTGACGCGCTTGAAGTGGTCAAGGTCGATGAACAGCAGCGCCAGACGCGAGTCGTTGCGTTGCGCGCCGAGGATCGAACGCTCCAGATGCTCCATGAACGATGCACGGTTCGGCAGCCCGGTGAGTGAGTCGTGGTGCGCCAAATGGTGGATATGGGCTTGCGTGGCGTGGCGGTCGCGAATGTCGCGCACGATCGTCATGCGCATGCGCTCGCCGTTGCGCACCATCGTGCGCACGATGAACTCGACCGGAATGCGCTCGCCACTGCGCGACACCGCCATGCTTTCGTAGGCGGTTTCCTGGCCAGAAGCGATCACCGCCGCGACCTTGGCGATGTGGTCTGGCGCAATGAACTCAATCGTCTTGCGCCCCATCATGTCTTCGAGCGTGTAGTCGAGAAGCGCGAGCACAGGCGGGTTGGCATCGGTGATGAACCCGTCTTTGTGGAAGACGATGCCTTCGGCGCTGGCCTGCATGAATTTGGCCAGGCGCTCTTCCGATTCGCGTACCGCCTGCTCGGCCAGCCGGAACTTGCTGATGTCTGAGATCAGCACGAAAGCGCCGAGCGGGGCGCTGCCACCAGCCGCCGGGTCGAGGTGCGGCAGCAGATGCACCTCGATCCAGCGGATGCTGCCATCGAGTGCGGGCAGCGTGCGCTCGTAGACGACCGGCACGAGCTGCTGCAGCATGCGCTCGACCTGCGGCTGGATCTCGCGCGCCGCCTCGATGCCGATGACCTCTTCAAAGGTCGAACCAAGAATCGAATCCTCGTCGCGGCCGAAGGTCTCGGCGTAGCGTTTGTTAGCGAACTGGCAGCGGAAGTCGGTGGCGTTGTAGTACGCGATCAGCACGGGCACGTTGTCGGCGAGCAACCTGAACAGACTCGCCTGACCCTGCGCCGACGGCGAGGCCTGCACGCCTTCGCCCACGTTGTGCAGGATGCAGATGAACCGCTCGCGCGCCGCTTGCCGGCGTGCAACGCAAGCCAGGCTGCTGACGGCTCCACCCACGCCTCTGAGTTCGATGCCGAGCATGAAGTCGTCAAGCCGGCCAAGGCGGTCAAGCAAGGTGCGGTGCGAGGCCGCGAGCAGGCTGATGCTCCAGCCATAGCCGAGCAGGTCTTCGCGAGTTCGGCCCACGAAAGCGCAGAACGCGTCGTTAATCTTCAGCGCCGCGCCATCGGCGGCAAGCAACAAGACCATGCCGGGCAATGCGTCCCAGAGGCGCACATCAGCATCAGTCGGAGTCGGGTTAGCAGCCATCGGAGTGCTCCGAACCGATGGCGGGTGTCACCGGACTTGGGTGCGGATGATAGGCGCCGATCAAAGGGGCAAGTGTGCTGAATCGTCCAGATGAGCGGCGAGGTGCATACGAGGCAAGCTGCCACGCAACCCCGACCCAGCCACGGCCTACGCTTCGCTTGGCCTTGGCACAGCGAAGCGCACCGGCATGACGCGCGTTCGCAACAACGCAGCGCGCCTCCATCGGGTGGCGAGCGTCGCTTCGACCTCAATGATTCAGTGGACTGGCGCGCCGAAGCTGCCGTCAGACTGGTGCGGCACCGCGTATGGTCTCGACCGCGAGGCACAGGTCGTCCCATGCCTTGGCTTTGTCTTCGAGGTTACGCAGCAGGTAGGCCGGGTGGTAGGTCACGATCAGCGGCACGCCCTGGTAATGGTGCACACGCCCACGCAAGCGTCCGATCGGCTCGGTGCTTCGCAACAGGCTCTGCACCGCAAAGCGGCCCATCGCGAGAATGATTTTCGGTTGCACGAGCTGCAGCTGGCGGATCAGGAAACCTTCGCAGGCCGCAAGCTCTGCCGGCGCCGGGTTGCGGTTGCCCGGCGGGCGGCACTTCAGCGTGTTGACGATGTAGACCTGCCGGGCCGGCTCGGCCTCGCCGCGGGTCAAGCCAATCGCGCGCAGCATGTTGTCGAGCAGCTGGCCCGCCTTGCCGACAAAGGGTTCGCCCTGCCGGTCTTCCTGCTCGCCTGGCGCTTCGCCAACGATCATCCAGTGCGCGCCTTCGTGGCCGACGCCGAACACCGTCTGGGTCCGGCTCTCGCACAGCGCGCACGCAGTGCAGGCTGCGACGGCTGCGCGCAGCTCGGGCCAGCCCATTGAGGCGGTGTCGGCTGGCGGCGTGGCGCGCAGTACTGGCACTGGCTCGGCTTCGGCCATCGGCCCGGACTGTGCCACGGGCTTTGCACGAGGACCCGCGATGGTGGATGCTGCCGCACCTACCGACGTGTTCGCTGCGGCGCTCGTTGGACTCGACGCCGACGCCTCACCGATTGCGTCGGCGCCCTCGGTTTCTGGCGCCGGTGCCTCCGACGCGTCTTGCGGTGCCCAGACGCGCACCCCCATCTCGCGCAGCATCGCGATCTGGCGGTCACTCCAGCGCATTGGCTATCCCTTGTGCCACAGTGCCGATCTTTAGGCTCATCACGACCGCGTCCTCGCGCTGGCCGAATGGCGCGGGGTAGTAGCCCTTGCGCACGCCGACCGCTGAGAAGCCTAAATGCAGGTACATGGCCCGAGCTCGCTCGTTGCTGCCGCGCACTTCAAGCCAAAGTTCGCGTGCGGAATGCGCTTGGCACAGCGAAACCAGCGCGTCGATCATGCGGCGCCCCAGGCCGCGCCCTTGTTCGGCCGGCGCAACCGTGATGTTGAGCAAGTGCATTTCATCGACCCCCGGCATCGCGACGAAGTAACCGAGCAGTTGCTGCTGTGCGTCCAGCAGCACTCGGGCCGGGTAGCCCGCCGCGAGCGAGTCGATAAAGTTGCCGCGGGTCCACGGGAAAGAATAGGCGGCGGCCTCGATGGCCATCACGGCATCGAGCTGCGCGACAGTCATCGGCGCCAACGCGCGCTCGTGCTTCGCGCTGCCGCGACCGCCGTCCCACAACGCGCTCACGGCACAACCCCGGCAGCGCCCTTCGCCGCGCGCGCAGCCTCGCGCTCGACCGTGGTCTGCGCAACCTTGTCGCGCAGGTAGAGCGGCAACGCGAGGGCTGCGTCGAGCGCGCCGCCTTGTTGCCACATCGCGAGCGCGAGCGGCAGCATCGCGGTGGCGCGAGGCAGCGCCTGGGCAAACAATAACGCGCCGCCGGTGTTCAGGCGCGCGGCGAACACCGGCAGCGCGTTGCCGGCCACACTTTGCGGCGGCTCAGCCAGCCAGCGTTCGTTCAGCGCGGCGGGCGTGCTGAGTCGCGGCGCGTCAAGCACGCGCCACTGCCCGGCGCGGTACGCGTACTGCGCGGCGTAGATTTCATCGATGCGCGCGTCCATCGTGACCCAAATGCGGCTGTCGACGTCCGCGATTCGGGCGTCTTCGGCGACCGCGAGCAGGCTGTCGATCGGCAACACAGGCTTGCCCGCGCCGAACGCCAGTCCTTGCGCCACGGAACACGCAGTCCGCAAGCCGGTGAATGCGCCAGGGCCGCGCCCGAAAGCGATGGCGTCGAGTTCGGCGAGTGTTACCCCGGCCTCGCGCAAAAGCGCCATCACCGCGGGGATCAAATGAGCCGAGGCCAGCGCACCGCCGGCACTCTCGTGCGTGAAGACACGGCCACCAGCCGCGAGCGCGATGCTCATGTGTTCGGTGGCGGTGTCGAAGGCGAGGAGCGCGGTCATGCGGGAATGTTTCGCGCCGGGGCCGGCACCGAGGGTGAATAACGAGAGGCTTGAAACAGGGTGCGAAATAGGCTCTGAAACCCAAGTCTAAGGCAGTGCCTAGTGCGAGCGGCGCAGACACCGTGCGATCATCAAAACATGTGGAAAAAATGGATTCGCAGCGGTCTGGCCGCGGCCCTCTGCGGTGGGTTGTTCACGGCCGTTGCGGCGACGCTGCCGAGCGAAGTCGGGGCAGCGCTCGACCGCGCAAAGTTGCCACGCGAGAGCTTCGTTGCGCTGGTGCAAGAAGTCGGCACGACGCGCACACGGCTGGCCTGGCAGGCGGAGCAAGCGGTGAATCCGGCTTCCCTGATGAAGCTGCTGACGACCTTTGCCGCGTTCGAGATGCTCGGCCCGGCCTGGAGCTGGAGCACGCCGGTGTGGATACAGGGCAACGTGAAAGACGGCGTGCTCGACGGCGACCTCGTCATCAAGGGCAGCGGCGATCCAAAGTTCGTGCCCGAACGAATCTGGCTGCTGCTCCAGCGCGTGCAGCAGGCCGGCGTGCGCGAGATACGCGGCGACATCGTGCTTGACCGCAGCAGCTTCAGCGTGCCCGATCAGAACCCCTCCGACTTCGATGGCGAGCCGCTGCGACCCTACAACGTGCGCCCCGATGCTTTGCTGCTGAACTACAAGGCGCTCACCTTCACGATCACGCCCGATCCGGCGCGCGGCGTGGCCACAATCGGTGTTGATGTACCGCTCGCTGGTGTGCACGTCGACCCCTCGGTGCCGCTCGTGTCCGGCCCGTGCAATGACTGGCGCAGTGCACTCAAGCCCGACTTCTCCGACCCGACACGTGCCAGGTTTGCCGGCGCGCTGCCGGCCGCTTGCGGTGAGAAGGCTTGGTCGCTGGCGTATGCCGACCCGAAGAGCTACAACGAGCGCGCGCTGCTTGGTCTGTGGGGTGAGATGGGCGGAAAACTGATCGGTAAGGTGCGCGACGGCGTGGCACCCGCCACGCGCGCGAGCTTCGAGCTGGCCTCGCCCAGCCTGGCCGACGTTGCGCGAGATATCAACAAGTTCAGCAACAACGTGATGGCCCAGCAGCTGTTCCTCACGCTGGCGCTCGTACAGCGCGGCAGCGGCTCGCCCGAGCTCGCGCGCGAGCTGATGCGGCAGTGGGCCAGCGAGCGCTTCGGCAGCGCGAGCGCGAGCCTCGTGATCGACAACGGTTCGGGCTTGTCGCGCGATTCACGCGCCAGTGCCCAGTTGCTGGCCCGCCTGCTGCAGGCCGCGTGGGCGAGCCCGGCAATGCCCGAGCTGATGAGCTCCCTGCCGGTCAGCGGCATCGACGGCACGCTCAAACGATCTCGTGCCTCGCTCGGCCGTGCCCACCTGAAAACCGGATCGCTGCGCGACGTGAACGGCGTGGCCGGTTACGTGCTTTCCAGTTCGGGGCGGCGCTACGTTGTTGTCGCGATCGTCAATCATGCCAACGCTGCAGGTGCGCGGCCTGCGTTGGACGCCCTGGTGCAATGGGCCGCGAACGACGCCCCCATTGCTGGCCTCTCGATCGACCCGACGAACTGACCCGGCCTATGACTTTTATCGACGCCCTCGGCTACGCAGCTGCCACGCTCACCACGGCCTCTTTCGTGCCGCAGGTCTGGCTCACCGTGCGCACGCGCGACGTGAGCGGCATCTCGCTGGCGATGTACAGCGTTTTCACGCTCGGCATTGCGCTTTGGCTGGTGTATGGCCTGTTCATCGAGGCTTGGCCGATTGTCATCGCCAACGTGGTGACCTTCGCGCTGGCCGCCACGATCCTGGTGATGAAGCTCGCGTTGGGGCGTCTGCGCAAGTAAGGCCTGACCATCGAGGCGACCAGACCGGGTTTTCCCGGCTGCATGCGGCACGTCGACAAACCTATAGTGCCCCCACAAAATCGAACGACCGTTCGTTTACAGTTTGCTTCCTTATTTGCACAAGGGGTCTACATGAATTACGTGAGGTCATGGGGTTTATCGGCGGCCGCGGCGCTGGTGCTGGCCGCTTGCGGCGGCGGTGGTGATGGTGACCAGAGCCCGCGCGTCAGGTACAGCTCTATGGTGTCGTTCGGCGACAGTCTGAGCGATGTTGGCAGCTACGGCACGGCCACGCTGAAAGCGGCGACGGGCGGTGGCAAGTACACCGTCAACGCCGCCGACAGCAAAAATTGGACGGAGCTGATTGCCGCGGCGGCCGGCACAGCCGCCCCTTGCCCGGCGCAGACCGGCCTTGAATCCAGCGGCCCGCTGGTGGCGTTTGCCGAAGCGACGGCGAATCACACCGGCTGCTACGGTTACGCCCAGGGCGGCGCACGCGTGACGAACCCGATCGGCCCGGGTAACAAAGCGTTGATCGCGCTCGGCGATACCGGAGGCTACCTGGGTCAGTTGACGGACCCTGTGATCAACCAGATCAACCGCCACCTTGCGAGCACCACTTCAGGCAGCTTCAGCGGCACCGAGTTGGTCACCGTACTGGCCGGCGCCAACGACCTGTTCATCAACCTCTCGACCTTCGCCACCACCGTTGGCGCCGGCGGCGATGCGACCGTGGCTGGTGGCGCTGCCGTCACCGCCACGGGCACGGCCGGTGCGCAACTGGCGGGCTACATCAAGGCGCTGATCGTTGCCAAGGGTGCCACACACGTCGTGGTGGTGACGTTGCCCGATGTGAGCCAGACGCCGTTTGGTTACAGCCAACCGGCCAGCGTGCAGGGTCTCATCAACACGATGGCGACGACCTTCAACTCGCAGCTCACCAGTGGCCTGGCAGGCACCAGCGGCGTGTTGATCGTTGACGCCTACACCCAAGGCCGGCTGCAGACTGCGAGCCCGGTGCAATACGGCGTGACCAACAATACCGTGCCGGCCTGCGACCTGACGAAGACCGCGTTTGCCAGCGCGCTGGTGTGCACTGCCAACACCCTGATCGCCGGCGACGTGTCGCACTACGGCTTTGCCGACTCGGTGCACCCGAGCCCTTACACGTACCGCCTGCTGGCGCAGTACGTGACCGACCAGATGATCAAGGCAGGTTGGCTCTGATGCGCGCGAATAAACGAAAGGCACCCATGAACAAGATCCTCGCCCCATTCGCTGTCGCTGTACTGGCACTCTCCGCCAACGGCACAGCTTCGGCCCAGTCCGCCGACACCTGGTTGGTCAAGGGTGGTGTGAACAACGTGACGCCCCACGTGAAGAGTGGCGACCTGTCGCCCCCGAGCATTCCGGGCACGAAGATCGACGTGAAGAGCGCCACGTCGGCGATCTTCACGTTAGCCTACATGCTGACCGATGAAGTTTCGTTGGAGTTCTACGCCGGCCTGCCGTACAAACACGAGGTGGTCGGCGCTGGCAGCATCGAGGGAGTTGGTAAGCTCGGTACGATCAAGCAGGTTTCGCCGACGCTGTTCGCACAGTACCGATTCCTGGAGCCCAAGGCGCCCTTCCGGCCCTACCTTGGCCTTGGACTCACCTTTGCCTACTTCTATGGTGGCGAAGGCTCGGGAACCCTCACCGCGCTGACGAACCCGGGTGGTTCGCCCACAAAACTGTCGGCGAGCGCGGCCTTCGGCCTCTCACCGCAGGTCGGGGCCACGCTGGCGCTCGACGAGCACTGGTTCCTGGACGCGTCGGTCATCAAGACCTTCCTCAAGAACAAGAACACGTTGTCTACTGGCCAGACCATCAACACCAAGCTTGACCCGGTGTCGAGCAACCTGTCTCTCGGCTACAGGTTCTGAGGCTAGCTGAGGCCGAAGCAACTGTTGGAGCGAAGCGCCTGCCTGCGAAACAGCGCGGGCGACTTCGCTTCAGCAGCTCAGAATGGGTTGTTCAAAGCCCGTGTCACAGCCAGCGAACCCAGGCTGACCTGACCACCGGCACTGAGGTGGGTAGCGTCGGCCCAAAGCCAGGTGATGCCGTCGGCTGCGGTAGGTGTGGCCGGCGCCGGCACGGCTGCTGCATCGGTTCCTAGGGTCGTCGAGGTGCAGGTTGGCAGCGGCGAAGTTGGCAAACATGCAGCGAGCGTCGTATTGACGAAGATGCCACCGCCCGCGAGGCGAGCCTTGGAGACGCTGCTCACGTACTCGTCGAGCTTGATCAGGCCGATCTTGCGTCCGTCGTTCATGATGTTCGCGCGCAGTTTGGCGTTGAAGCGCTCGCTCAGGTTTGAAAGCAGCGCCGCGCGGCCCGGGTTGGCCGACTCTTCGGCGCGTGCGAATGGGGTGTAACCCATGTCGGGCGTGGTCGAGAGGAGCACCTTCGCGCCCAGGTTGGCGATGCGGTTGACCTGTGCCGCTAAGTCTGCACCGGCCTTTTCGACGATTGCCTTGATCCGTTCTTCAGAGGCGGCGGGATCTTGAGGGTCGTATTGGGCGTACTGATCGAGGATGTCATTCGCGCCGGCCAGCATCGTCACCATGTCCTTTGGCGTGAAGCCGCCATTGGCGATGTGCAGGTCCACTTGCGCTCCGATTCCGGCCACCCGAGCGCCGGCGGTCGCGTAGATGCGGCTGACCGGTGCTACCACTGGCAGCAGGTTGCACTGCGGAAACACCAGGCCATAAACGGCCGCGACGTTTTGGATCCACAGCGCGTTGCTGCCGCAGTCGAGCTTGGTGTTGTCGGCCGCTTGAACGGCGTTGACGCTGTACTTGCTGCCGTCGGTGTTGATCACGCTGGTTTCGTCGCCGAACGCGAGCACGCGATCAGCACGGAAGGTCTCGGACTGTTCGCCCCCACCACACGCGGCCAACAGCGCAGCGCCAACCACCGCGGCGATCAGCGCCGGGCGGGCTCGTCTAGATACGTTCGACATCATTCAATACTCCGAGAATTCAACAGGGATGAGGGGGAGGGGGGTTCGGACGTGAACGTTCGGTCAGGTCGCGGCGGCACGCTGCAAACGATCACGAACACCGTCCCACTCGGGGCCAAGGGGGGGCTCTTCGACCCAGATGAGCTGCACGCCCTCGGCGTCGAGTTCGCGCACGACGCTGAACAGTTCCTGTGCCGCCTGCTCGGGCTGGACCGGCATGCGGCGGTGCCGCACATGCGGAGCCAGGTTCAATGAAACGCTGCGCGAATATACCGCTAGGCTGGGCGACTCCCGCGGCAGCATCCGCAAAGCAGTGACCAGCATCTGTGTCGACATCAGCCTGAGGCGAGCATTTGGCGCGTAGTGCGCCGCAAGTGTGCCCGGGGCGCGCGGCGCATGGCGGTCAGGTTCGAGCAGCGGCTCATCGGCGGCCGCTTCGATGCGTGCGCGGGTCAGCACGCCCGGGCGCAGCAGCACCGCGTGGCCACGCGAACAGTCGACGATGCTGGACTCGATTCCGACGCTGCAGGTGCCGCCGTCGAGCACCACGACCGGCGGGTCAAACTCTGCCAGAACGTGGGCGGCCTGCGTCGGGCTGACACGGCCGAAGCGGTTGGCGCTGGGACCCGCTACGCCGGCGACGCTACGCCATCGAGCGGCCATGAGCAGGGCGTGCGCCACCGGGTGGGCCGGGCAGCGCAGGCCGATGCTTGGCTGCCCGCCAGCCGCCGCGGCGCCAATAACGTCGGCGCGAGGAACGATCACCGTCAGCGGCCCAGGCCAAAACGCATCGATCAGGCGCTGAGCGACCGGCGGCATGCGCGACACGAACCGCGCCGCGTCAGCGGGCTCGGCCCCGTGCACGATCAGAGGGTGGTTCGCGGGCCGGCCCTTGGCAATGAAAATCTTCGAGACCGCACGGTCGTCGTCGGCCCTGGCACCGAGGCCGTAGACCGTTTCGGTTGGGAACGCGACCAGTTCGCCATCGGCTAGCAACGCGGCGGCGCGTTCCACATCCACACCGGCAAGCCCGTCGAGCAGCACGGCTCACCAAGCCCCGATGCCCAGCCGCGCCGCGACCTGACGCGCAACGCCGTCGGCCATTTCAGCGCTGGCCGCTGTGACCGTGAGGTGCCCCATCTTGCGACCCGGCCGCGCGCTCGCCTTGCCGTAGAGGTGCAGATGAACGCCGGGCAGGGCGAGCACAGCGGCCCAGTCGGGCGCGCTTTCCTGAGTACCTTGTCGAAACCAGAGATCGCCGAGCAGGTTGACCATCACGCAGGGCGAGTGCTGACGCGGCACGACGAGCGGTGCGGCGGTCATCGCGCGCACCTGCAGGTCGAATTGCGACACGTCGCAGGCGTCGATGCTGTAGTGACCAGAGTTGTGGGGGCGCGGCGCCATTTCATTGACAACGAGCGAATCGTCGGCCAGCACGAAGAATTCGACGCACAGCACACCCACGTAGGCGAGCTCGGCCGCCACTTTGCAAGCGGCCGCCACCGCGCGCTGCTGAAGCTCCGGCGAGATCGCTGGTCCCGGCACCATGGTGACGGCCAGAACGCCGTTGCGGTGTAGGTTCTGCTGCACCGGGAAGTTAACCATGTCCCCCACCGCGCTGCGGGCGACGAGCACGCTGAGCTCGAACGCCAGCGGCAGCATCTTTTCGAGCACGCAGGGCACGCCGCCGAATCTGGCCCAGGCCGTCGACAGCTCTGCCCGGTTGGCCACGCGTGCCTGGCCCTTGCCGTCGTAGCCCAACCGAGTGGTCTTCAGGATGCCGGGAAACAACGAAGCAGGGGCCGCGGCAAGTTGCTGCGTGCTAGCAATCAGCGCATAAGGCGCACAAGCTACTCCGCTGCGCTCGAAGTGTGCTTTCTCGGCCGCACGATCTTGGCAAATGGCCACGGCAGCACCGGTCGGCGCTACCGGCCGGTGGGCGGCCAGTAACTCAAGCGATGCGGCCGGAACGTTTTCGAACTCGGTTGTAATCGCGGCACTGAGCCGCCCCAGCGCGGTCAGACCGGCGGGATCGAGGTAGTCAGCCTTGATGTGATGATGCGCAACAAGCCCTGCAGGGCTCGCGGGGTCGGCGTCGAGCACGGCCGTGACATAACCCATCTGCTGTGCGGCGTGCACGAACATGCGCGCCAGCTGGCCCCCGCCCATCACGCCGAGTGTTGCGCCAGGGGCGATGAACGCTGCGACCGCCGGGGTCGACGCAGGCGCCATGGACGTCATTTGAGGTCAGCGGTCATCAGACGCGCAGCGTCGGTTTGACGCGCCCGATAGCCGTCGAGTTGGTTGCGCAGCGCAGGGTCTTCGTTGGCCAACATCGCCACCACGAACAGTGCAGCGTTTGCCGCACCCGCCGCCCCGATAGCGAAGGTGGCGACAGGGATGCCCTTGGGCATTTGTACGATCGAGTGAAGCGAATCTACGCCACTCAGGTGCTTGCTGGCAACGGGCACGCCCAGCACCGGCACTGTGGTCTTTGCCGCCAACATGCCGGGCAGGTGCGCGGCACCGCCCGCACCGGCGATGATCGCCTTCAGGCCGCGCACGGCCGCCGACTGTGCGTAGGAGAACATGTCGTCAGGCATGCGGTGTGCCGAGACGACGCGGGCTTCGAAAGTAATGCCGAACTCGGCGAGAATCTCTGTGGCAGCGCGCAGGGTGTCCCAGTCACTGCTGGAACCCATCAACACACCGACCACGACAGGGGTGCTGCTCAAGGCTCGCTCCTAGGTGCTAGACAGCCTCGAATTGTAGGCGGCGCGGCGCCAGCTTCAGCGCCTACCTGGACTCGACAAGGAACCTTCGAACATGCTCGAAATTTCGCTGCAAAATTTTGAATCAGACCTGATCACGGCGTCGATCCAGCAGCCGATGCTGCTCGACATCTGGGCGCCCTGGTGCGGCCCCTGCGTGGCGCTCGGGCCGCTGCTCGAAAAGCTCGAGGCGGCCTATTCGGGCGGCTTCAAGTTGGCCAAGCTCAACTCAGATGACCAGCCCGAGATTGCGGGGCAACTTTCGCAGATGTTCGGGGTTCGCAGCATCCCGTTTTGTGTTTTATTCAAGGGCGGGCAACCGGTCGACGGCTTCGTGGGCGCGCTGCAAGAGTCCGAGATTCGGGCCTTTCTCGACAAACACGTGCCCAGTAAGGCGGGGGTGGCAGGCGAGGAAGAGATGGACGAGGCGGAGGCTCAACTCGCCGTTGGCGACGTCGACGGTTCGATCGAAAAGTTGCGCACGGCGGTGGATCTCAACCCGGGCGACGACGCGGCGCGGGGCGACTACCTTTACGCGCTGTTGAGTGCCGACCGCATAACCGAGGCCCGCAGCGCATACGCGCCGGCGGCAACCCACGCCCTACCGAATGCTCGCTTGGACGCGTGCGGGCACTGGCTGGACGCGTGCGAAGCGGCTGTGAGCGCGCGCACGCCCGAAAAGCTCAGACAGGCCATCGCGAGTGACAAGCGCGACTTTGAAGCGCGCTTCGAGCTTGCACAAATTCACATGGCAGGCAAACAGTTCACGCTGGCTATGGACGAATTATTGGAAATCGTAGTCCGCGACAAGAAATGGAATGACGAATTGGCCAGAAAGATGTATGTGGCGGCGCTTGAGATAATAAAAATGCCTGAAGATAAAAAGGCAAAAAATACATCACCTAAAGGGGCGCTCGAAATCTCTGGTGGAGCAGCTAAAAAACCTGATGATTGCGTTACGGATGCATACCGCCGCAAATTGAGTATGGCTTTATTTTGATTAAATATTATTTAATCGCTATTTAATCCAGTTTCTGACAATTTCGAAAGTAGCAAAATTATATGCTCTTGGATGGTTTCGTGGATTGTCCAGGCATCTCTCGCCAATTGGGCGTGTATGTTTCCGTTGTCGTCATCTAAAATTATAGAAAAAACCTGACTGAGTCTACTATGAGTTGCTGCTCTGTCGTCAATGTGAATATCAAAACAAATACCTTCTGAAGAGGACGCGGCGCACTGTCCCGCCAAGATGCTTTCGCCAGATTTTGCCAGGCACCAAGCTTTATCCGCCAAGAGATACGGACGAAGCCTAACTATCCCTTCAGAATCCACTGAGCTTAAATGGACCTCATATAAATCCAGTGCCTCCGAAAATTTCCCTTCTAGTGATAATATTTGAGCGCGCAGAATAGGTTTAAGGACGGCCCAACTTGAATCTCCCGTCAATAAGTCAAAATGAGTTGTCGAATCAGCACTCGCGAGAGCGAGTGCCCCGCCGAAAGGGATGGGCTTTCCAGATAGAGTGGCTTGCCTTAGGGCCATCATGCGTAACCATCCTATGTTGTGCATGAGTGCGCTGGTCGTAGCGTCGTCACCGTCGGCGACTGCGTGATCGCGAGCGCAGCGGTACCAAGGGATGGCCAGATCCTGGCGTCCAGCCAAATGAAGCGCCTGAGCCACGACCAAAGCGGCTCGAGATCGAGCTGAGTGGTGTTCCGGTTTGGCGAGTTGAAGGGACTTTCGAACGTTGCTCGCCATCGAGTCCATATCGAAACGAGCGTAATCCATCTGGGCAAGCCAAGCCGCATTTAGGGCTTGCAATGAATTGAGTCCGGCGGCAAAACTCAAGGCGAGAGATCGTTTCAACTTGTCAGTTTTTGGCGCACCAGTTCCGGAGAAATAGATCTCTAGACCCTCCACGAAATTCACCCACGCACTGATCTCCACATTCGGGCGACTGTCATAGCGCTCACGCAAAGCCGCGAGTTCAGTGTTCACCTCCTCAAACCTCCCCAGCCGGGCCAAATATGCAGCGCGCTCGGCTCGCAAGCAATCTGCTTCGATCACGCTTTTGGCATTCGCAATTCCGGCCTCAAGGCGTAATAACAGGCGCGAGGGCTTCATCGGGTTAGGCGCCGCAGCGCTTCGTTGTAGGTGTTGGAGGTGCGCGCTATGACAGCCTCCGGCAAGTCGGGCGCGGGAGCACGCTTGTTCCATGGCTGCCCGCAGACCTCGACCGCTTCCAGCCAGTCCCGAACGAATTGTTTGTCGTAGCTCGGCGGGTTGCCGCCTTCAGCGTAGCCTTCCACGGGCCAAAAACGCGACGAGTCGGGAGTCAGCACCTCGTCCATAAGTGTCAGCTTGCCGTCGTGGTCCAGCCCGAACTCAAACTTCGTGTCGGCGATGATGATGCCCTTGGCAAGTGCGATGTTGGCAGCTGCCGAATACAGACGGATTGATACCCTGCGAATCTCCTCCGCCAGATCCCGGCCGATGATCTCGCACATGCGGTCGAAATCGATGTTCTCGTCATGGTCGCCCATCTCAGCCTTGGTGGCAGGCGTGAAGATCGGCTCGGCCAGCTTGCTCGCATTCTTCAGCCCGCTCGGCAGTGCTACGCCGCAAACTTGCTGGCTCTGCTGATACTCCTTCCAACCGCTGCCTGCCAGATAACCTCGAACCACCGCCTCAATCGGGACTGGTCGAAGTCTCTTGACAAGCATCGAGCGGCCTCGCACCTGTTCGCGTTCGTTGGGTGCCACAACACTCTCGGGGTCGATACCGGTCAGGTGGTTGGGAACGATGTGCTGCAGTTGTGCGAACCAGAACAGCGCCATCTGGGTGAGCATCTTGCCTTTGTCGGGAATCGGCTGGCCCATCACCACGTCGAACGCACTGAGCCGGTCTGTCGCGACCATCAATAGCCGGTCTTTGCCGACGGCGTAGTTGTCGCGAACTTTGCCACTCGCGAACAACGGCAGGGAGGAGATGGACGATGTCAGCAGCGCAGCGGTCATGGCGTTCTTTCAATGGGTCGCGTTTCGCTTCCCGGGAAGATCGGCGCGATCTCGAATGATTGTAGTAATCGCAGTCGGGATTGGGACCGGGACCGATCGTTGCGAATCGTGCACTTCAGCACCGTCGCCTTCCCCCAATCTTTGCTCACCTCAATCGCCGCGCAGACGCCTTCGACGCTTTGCCCAACCGACGTCTGCGGCACTCGCTGCCTGCGACTTTTTTGGCAAGGAACAGAGGCGCCGCAGGATGCTCCCCGTCACTCCACTGTCACGCTCTTCGCCAGGTTGCGCGGCTTGTCCACGTCCGTTCCTCGCGCGCAAGCGGTGTGATAGGCCAGCAGTTGAAGCGGCACCACATGCAGGATCGGCGAGAGCGCGCCGTAGTGTTCCGGCATGCGGATCACGTGCAGCCCGGGGCCCGACTCGATGCGACTGTCTGCATCGGCAAACACAAATAGCTCGCCACCACGCGCGCGCACTTCCTGCAGGTTGCTCTTGAGCTTTTCGAGCAGCGCATCGTTCGGCGCCACGGTGACCACCGGCATCTCGGCGGTCACGAGCGCAAGCGGCCCGTGTTTGAGTTCACCTGCCGGGTAGGCCTCGGCGTGGATGTAGCTGATCTCTTTCAGCTTCAACGCGCCTTCGAGCGCGATCGGGTAGTGCAGACCACGGCCGAGGAAGAGCGCGTTTTCCTTGCGCGCGAATTCATCGGCCCAGGCGATCACCTGCGGTTCGAGCGCAAGCACCGCCTGCACCGCCACCGGCAGATGGCGCAGCGCTTTGAGATGCTCGGCTTCTTGTACTTCGGTGAGGTGGCCGCGAACTTGGGCGAGTGACAGCGTCAGCAGGAAGAGACCGACAAGCTGGGTGCTGAAGGCCTTGGTCGAAGCCACGCCGATCTCGACGCCGGCGCGGGTGATGTACGAAAACCTGCACTCGCGCACCATCGCGCTCGTGGCCACGTTGCACACCGTCAGCGTGTGTGGCATGCCGAGCGAGCGAGCATGCTTCACCGCGGCCAGCGTGTCGGCAGTTTCGCCGCTCTGCGTGATGGTGACGACGAGCGTGCGCGGGTTCGGCACGCTGTCGCGGTAACGGTACTCGCTCGCCACTTCCACGCTGGTCGGGATCTTCGCGATGCTCTCGAGCCAGTACTTCGCGACCGAGCCACTGTAGTAGCTGGTGCCGCAGGCCAGGATCAAGACCGAGTCGACTTCCTTGAACACGTTGAAGGCGCCGTCGCCGAACAGCTCGGGCGTGATGCCGGGCACCGCGTCGAGCGTGTCGGCGATAGCCTTCGGTTGCTCGAAGATTTCTTTCTGCATGTAGTGGCGGTAAGGCCCCAGCTCGGCCGCGCCACTGTGCGCATGCACGGTGCGCACTTCACGCTGCACGGCCTTGTAGCTGCCGTCGGCGTGGCGGTGCGTGACCCAGTGTTTTCCGAGCTGGATGTCGACCACGTCGCCCTCTTCGAGGTAGACGATCTGGTCGGTCACGCCGGCTAGCGCCATGGCGTCGGAAGCGAGAAAGTTCTCACCGTCGCCCACGCCCAGGATCAGCGGTGAGCCTTCGCGCGCGCCGATCACGCGCTGCGGTTCGTCGCGGCAAAAAACGGCAATGGCGTAGGCGCCGCGCAGGCGCAGCGTGGCGCGCTGCACAGCGTCGAACAGGTCCCCGTCGTAGAGCTGGTCAACGAGGTGGGCGATGACTTCGGTGTCGGTCTGGCTGTTGAACACGTAGCCGCGGGCGACCAGCTCGGCGCGCAGTTCGTCGTGGTTTTCGATGATCCCGTTGTGCACAAGTGCGATGCGGCCGACCTGCGTGATGCCGCCGCTCACCGCCACCTGCGCATCCGACACACCCGGCCCGCGGCTGAAGTGCGGGTGCGCGTTGTGCACCACTGGCGCGCCGTGCGTGGCCCAACGGGTGTGGGCGATGCCGGTGCCGCCACGCACGTCGTCGCGTGCCACTTCGGCGTCGAGCTCGGCCACGCGAGAGGTGCTGCGCGCGCGGCGCAATTCGCCGCCCTGGTGCACCGCCACGCCGCAGGAGTCATAACCGCGGTATTCGAGGCGCTTCAAGCCCTCGATGAGGATCGGAACGATGTTGCGGTTGCTGACGGCGCCGACGATTCCACACATGGGAGCTTCCTTCGAGTCTTGAACAAGAGGCGAATCCTATTGAGCAGGCAGTGAATTTAGTATGCAAACTTTCACTGTTTAAGAAATAATCATGCATCTGACTTTGGCGATGAAATGTTTAACCGTAATTGGTAATTTAATGGATTTAAAAATCGACCTTGACCCCACCGACCTGCGCATTCTCGACCAGCTGCAGCGCGACGCTTCCTTGTCGAATCAGGATTTGGCGGTCGCGATCCACACGTCGCCGGCGACCTGCTTGCGGCGCGTGAAGCGTTTGATTGACAGCGGCGTGATTGAGCGGCGCGTAGCGATCCTGTCAGTGCAGAAGCTCGGTGCAGGGTTGAGCGCCTTTGCCGAAGTGAGCCTCGACCGGCAGGGCGCCGAGCACCTCGCGGCCTTCGAGGCCCGCGCGGTGGCCGAGCCGGGCGTGCAGCAGTGCCACCGCGTGTCGTCTGGCCCTGACTTGATGCTGCTGTTGCAGGTCCAAGACATGGCGGCCTACCACGACCTTGTACAACGGCTGTTCACGCAAGACGCCAACGTGCGCAACGTGAAGACCTTTTTCAGCGTTCACCGCGCGAAGTTCGACCCTTCGATCAGGCTGCCGGTCACTGCTTGATAACAGCCAGCCCTTTCAGGTATTCGCCCTCAGGAAAGGTCACTGTCATCGGGTGGTCGGGCGCCGCCGCCAGGCGCGCGTAGAACAAACCGTCGATGCCGGCATCGAGCCCGGCCCCGGCCACGATTTTGTGGAACAGGTCGGCGCTGATGCCGCCCGAGCACGAGAACGTGAACAGCACGCCGCCCGGCTCCAGCAGCTTGAAGGCCAGGCGGTTGATGTCTTTGTAGGCGCGCGCTGCGCGTTCGGCGTGCGCCGCGGTGGGCGCGAACTTGGGCGGGTCGAGCACGATCGCATCAAAGCGGCGGCCTTGCTCGAGCAGCGTTCGCAGGGTCTTGTTCACGTCGGCGTCGAGCGTGGTGTGGCGCGACATGTCAAAGCCCCCGGAAGAAAAGTTCATCGCCACGTGCGCGTTGGCATGGGCCAGCGCCGGGGCCGACGAATCGACGCTAGTCACCTCCTGCGCACCTCCGGCGAACGCCGCCACGCTGAAGCCGCCGGTGTAGCAGTAGCAGTTCAGCACCCGCTTCGCGCGGAAGTGCCGCACCGTGTCGGCGAACAGCTTGCGGTTGTCGCGCTGGTCGAGATAGAAGCCGGTCTTGTGGCCCTCGGCCAAGTCGACGTTCAGTTGCCAGCCGTGCTCGGTGATCGTCACCTCGGTGGCGCCTTCACCACGCAGCCAGCCGGTCTTGTTTTCCAACCCTTCGAGCGCGCGCACGTTCGAGTCGCTGCGTTCGTAGAGGCGCGCCAGGCCGGTTGCCTTCAGCAGCTGATCAGCGATCGTCGCCTTCCAGCGCTCTACGCCCACCGAGAGAAACTGCGCGCTCAGCGTGTCGGCATAACGGTCAACGATCAGCCCCGGCAGGCCATCGGCCTCGCCGTGAATCAGCCGCACCCCGTTGCTCGCCACCGGCAGCACCGCGCGCAGCGCAACGGCGCGGGCAATGCGGCGTTCGAAATACGCCGCGTCGATTCGCTCGGCCTCGGTATAGCTCCAGGCCCTTAGCCTGATCATCGAACTCGGGCTGTACGCGGCCCAGGCCACGAAGGTGCCGTCGGCTGCGTGCACACGCACCGTTTCGCCGGGGTCGGCCTTGCCACTGGCGATGCTGCTTTCAAAAACCCAGGGGTGGCGGCGTTGCAGCGAGCGTTCTTTGCCGTCGCGCAGAGTGATGGTTTTCATGTCTTGCGTTTCGCGCGCGGGTGCGCCGCGTCGTAAACCTTCGAGAGGTGCCCGAAGTCGAGCCTGGTGTAGACCTGAGTGGTCGTGATGCTGGCGTGGCCCAGCAGTTCTTGCACCGCGCGCAAATCGCCACTCGACTGCAGCACGTGGGTTGCGAAGGAGTGCCGCAGCATGTGCGGGTGCACGTGGGTCGGCAGGCCGGCCTTCAATGCCCTGGCCTTCAACCGCGACCGCACCTGGCCCGCGGTGAGGCGCGTGCCTCGCTTGCTGACAAACAAGGCGGGCTCGTCGGGCCGCGCCATCTGCCCACGCAGTTCGACCCATCCACGCAGCGCCTTCAGCGCCGGCACGCCCACCGGCACACTGCGCCGCTTGCTGCCTTTGCCGAGCACGTGGGCGGTGGCATCGCTGGCATCGACCCAACCCGAAGCACCCACACCAGGCCGAAGGTCGAGCCCGGTCAATTCACCCACGCGCAGCCCGCAGCCGTAGAGCAACTCAACGATGCACTGGTCGCGCGCCAGCAGCACCGCGTCACCACCTTCGACCTCGGCCGGCGGCTCGGCCAGCGCCATGGCATGGTCGACTGACAGCGCCTTGGGCAAAGGCTTCGCACCCTTCGGCGCGCGCACGCCTTCGACCGGGTTCAGCGCCACCAGCGCTTCACGCCCAAGCCAGCGGTACAGGCCACGCCATGCCGACAGTGCGATCGCGATGCTGCGCGGCGCGAGGCCGCGCGAATGCAAGTGGGCCGCCCAACGCCGCACGTGGTGGGTCTGCACCTCGCGCAAGGCCACCGGCACGCTGGCAGCGAAGTTTTGCAGCCGCACGAACGCTTCGCTGTACATCGCCAACGTGCGCTCGGCCAGGCGGCGCTCGACACGAAGGTGCTGCAGGTGGCGCCGGATGTCGTCGACCAGCTCCGGCGCTGTTTGCATGGCGATCAGCCGCGCGGCGGCAGTAGGCGCGATAGCGCTGCGCTCGCAAGCTCGGCGATGCTGCCAAGGAACTCGGTGCCCATGTCGGCGGTGTATCGGGTCGCGTCGGGCGAGGCAAGCACGAGCATGCCGAACGCGCCTGCCGCGCCCGCTTCTCGCAACGGGATGAGCGCCATGGATATAGCGCCGTGCGGCTCCTGAAGCCAATGCGCCGCTTCGAAGCCGGAGTTCACGCCGCAGTAAGGCACGGTCAGGCTGCCTGCAAAACTCTTCACATCGTCGCCCACGGCCTGCGCGAATGGCAACGCAGCAAAAGCCTCGGCGCAGCCCCATATTCGAATGCCGCCCTGCGGGATCAGGAAATGATGCAACAGCTCGCGCACCAGCACCTCGGGCAGGTCGCCAGGCTGCGCCGTGAGCATCAACGAACGCGTCCAGCGGTGAAGCTTGTCTGCAATGACAACGTTCTCTTGCCCATTGCGGATCATCTCGATGATCTTGTGCTCCAGGCCCTTGATCTTCTCGCGCAGCATTTCCATCTGCCGCTCTTGCAGCGACACCGCGCGCTGGCCGTGCGGGCTGGTGAGCTGCACCGAGCCCAGCAGTTCGGCGTGGCGCTCGAAGAAGCCAGGCGTCTGAGCCAGGTAGTTGGCGATGTCGGCTTCGGTGATGCCCTGGATCCCGGATGAGCTGCTCATGGATGCTGTCTCTTGGTGTGGTTCACAGTTCGATTTCTCCTTCGAAAACGGATGTCGCAGGGCCGGTCATCAGGACGTGCGCGGTTTCGCCATGCGCACCACCTTGCCATTCGATCGTCAGGCTGCCGCCGCGGGCTTCGACGTCGACCCGCGCGTCGAGCAGGCCCAGCCGAATGCCAGCCACCACCGCCGCGCAGGCCCCGGTGCCACAAGCGAGCGTTTCACCCGCGCCGCGCTCGTAGACACGCAGGCGGACGCGGCTGCGGCTCACGATCTGCATGAAGCCGGCATTCACATGGCGCGGGAAACGCTTGTGCGCTTCGACCAGCGGGCCCACGGTGTGGACGGGTGCTGCATCGACGTCGGCCACGATCTGCACCGCGTGCGGGTTGCCCATCGAGAGCACGGCCACTTCAACGGTGCGGTCGCCCAGGTCGAGCGGCCACAGCGAGAAGTCGCCGAGCCGGTGCGGCTTCAGGCCCTCGGGATCGAATGGAACACGGGCCAGCTCGAAGACCGGCGCGCTCATATCTACGGCGACGCGCCCGTCGTCTTGCAGGTGCAGCTCGAGAACGTTGTTCATCGTGGCGACCCGCAGCGTGCTCTTCTGAGACAAACCTTTGTCGCGCACATAACGCACGAAGCACCGCGCGCCGTTGCCGCAGTGCTCGACTTCGTCGCCACTGCCGCCATTAAAGATGCGGTAGCCGAAGTCGATTCCGGGTGTGCTGCTGCGCTCGATCATCAGGATCTGGTCGGCACCCACGCCGAAGTGCCGGTCGCCGAGCGCGCGCATTTGCGCATCGCTCAGGTCAATGAGCGCGCGCGTGGCGTCGAGCACGACGAAGTCGTTGCCGGCGCCTTGCATTTTGGTGAAGTGCAGCTTCATCAGAGAATTATGGCCGCGCACTGCAGTGCCGCAGCGTGGCTCTCAATACAGCGAGGGCTCGCCGGCAGGCCGGGTCTTGAAACGCTTGTGCACCCACAGGTACTGCGCCGGGTTCAAGCGGATCTCCGCTTCAATCCAGCGGTTCATCGCAGCCGTGTCGGCCAGCGCATCGGCGCTCGGGAAGTGCTCCCATGGCGGCAGAAAGCGCACGCGGTAACCCTGCCCTCCGGGCAATGCTTCAGCCACGACCGGCTGCACCACCATGTTGAGTGCCCGCGCCAGCCGTGAGGGCGCCAAAAGGGTGGCCGCCGGCACGGTGAAGAAGGGCACGTAGGCGGCGTCGCGCTCGCCGAAATCCATGTCGGGCAGGTTAAAAAAAGCGTCGCCGCGCCGAATCGCGCGCAGCAGCGGCTTGGCCGAATCGGCGCGCGGAAAGATCTCGGCGTTGCCCAGCCGCAGCCGCCCGCGCCGAATCGCCGCGTCGATCTGGGCGTTGCTCTGCTCCTGGTACATCGAGACGGCCTTGCGCTTTTGGAACAACTGCACAGAGACACCCGCCACGTCGAGTGCCATGAAGTGCGGAACCAGCCACATCACTGGCCGCTCGCTGCGCTCGGCCAGGCCCACGTCGCCTTCGACGCTGATCAGCTTCTTGAGCCGCTCGGCGGGCGCATACCAGAGCAGGCCACGCTCCAGAATGCTTCGCCCCAACCACTGGAAGTGTTCGCGTACGAGCTGCGCGCGTTCGGGCGCCAGCTTCTCAGGGAAACACAACTCGACATTGCGCAGTGCAATGCGCCGGCGCGATCCCGCCAGCGCATGCAAGAGCCGCCCGAGCGCACGGCCGAAGAGAGCCTGCGCCGACAGCGGCAGCCAGTGAAATATCCAAAGTGTGGCGAGGAGTATTCGTGCGCCCAAGCGTCGCTCTCGGTGGTTGTGTCGCGCGCTCGGTCGACCTCAGAGCCTGTGAACGAATCCAGCGTGCTCAAGCGGGCGACCTAAGCAGAGCCAATTCACGCGCACAGCACTGTTGCAGCTTGGGCTGAGGCAAGCAGGTGAAACGACTGGCGGCACCGCTCGGAGGCGCCGAGCGGGTGCGTCGGATTTGTTCACAGTCTGTCAGTCGACCAAAGCGCTGGCGCGCGGTTGTTTGTAGCGGTGGTAGCCCCACAGGTACTGCTGAGGGCGCTGGCGGATCAAGCGCTCCATCGCGCGGTTGATAACGGCGGCCGATTCTGCCTGAGTGTTTTCGCCGGTCGGCAGCGCTTCGCCGAGCGCCGACACACGCACCGTGTAACCCGCACCGTGGGGCAGGCGCTCGCCCCAGATCAGCAGCGGCAGCGCGCCGGTCTGCTGCACCAGGCGCGCGGCGAGTGTCATCGTGTAGGCCTGCTTGCCAAAGAACGGCACCCACACGCCCATGCCCTCGGGCGGCACCTGGTCAGGCAGCAGGCCGACCGCTTCGCCGCGGCGCAGCGCGCGGATCATCTGGCGCACACCGGCGAGCGTGGCGGGTGCGGTGGCCACTCCAGCACGGGCGCGAGAGCCGTCCATGAGGGCGCGCAGCCAGGGCTTGCGTGCCGGGCGGTAGAGCACCGTGATAGGCCCGTATTCCGCCGCGAAACTTTGCGCACAGGCCTGAGCAGTGACCTCGAAACTGCCCATGTGCGGCGTGAGCAGCACGATGCCCTTGCGCTGCTTCAGCGCCTCGACCAGCAGCGCCTCGCCTTGCCAGTTCAAGGTGGGGCGGATCGGCTGACCGGCCGGCCGCAACCAGAGAAACGGCGTTTCCATCACCAAGCGCCCGGCCTCGGCAATGGCGGGCCTGGCCTCGCGGGGCGCTACGCCGGCTTGCGCCACGTTGGCCCTGAAGCGGCGCCGGTAAGTCGGCGAAGCCCAGTAGGTGATCCAGCCGAGCGCCGCCCCTATGGAGTGCAAAAACCACAGCGGGCAGCGGGCAAGCCAGCGAAACAGCCTCAACATTTTTCTATAATCGACGTGTCGCCGAGTTATTTGAACTACTTGCGGGCGATGCGCAATCGCTGTCAACAGCTGCTGCGCCGGGTGGCACCGGAGGGTGTAGCTCAACAAATACCGCTAAAGCGTTCGCCGCTCCTCCAGAGTTTCAGACCGGCAACGCAATCTGCAACCTACTGGAGTTTAAGAGTGTCGAACGATTTCCTTTTCACATCCGAGTCCGTATCAGAAGGCCACCCCGACAAGGTCGCCGATCAGATTTCAGACGCCATTCTCGACGCAATCTTCAAGCAAGACCCGCGTTCGCGCGTGGCCGCCGAGACCTTGACCAACACCGGCCTCGTGGTGCTGGCCGGCGAAATCACCACCAACGCGCACGTCGACTACATCCAGGTCGCGCGCGACACGATCAAGCGCATCGGCTACGACAACACAGAGTACGGAATTGACTACAAGGGCTGCGCGGTGATGGTCTGCTACGACAAGCAGAGCAACGACATCGCCCAGGGCGTTGACCACGCCAGCGACGACCACCTGAACATCGGCGCCGGCGACCAGGGCCTGATGTTCGGCTACGCCTGCGACGAAACGCCCGAGCTGATGCCCGCGCCCATTTACTACGCACACCGCCTCGTCGAACGCCAGGCGCAGCTGCGAAAAGACGGCCGCATGCCGTTCCTGCGCCCCGACGCAAAGAGCCAGGTGACGATGCGTTATGTCGACGGCAAGCCGCACAGCATCGACACAGTGGTTCTCTCCACCCAGCACAGCCCCGACCAGAGCGAAACTGCGACCAAGATGAAGGGCTCGTTCGTCGAGGCCATCATCGAAGAGCTGATCAAGCCTGTGCTACCGAAAGAGTGGCTGAAAAACACGCGCTACCTCGTCAACCCGACCGGGCGTTTCGTGATCGGCGGCCCGCAAGGCGACTGCGGGTTGACCGGCCGCAAGATCATCGTCGACACCTACGGCGGCGCGTGCCCGCACGGCGGTGGAGCGTTCTCGGGCAAAGACCCAAGCAAGGTTGATCGCTCAGCGGCGTACGCGGCGCGGTATGTGGCGAAGAACATCGTCGCCGCCGGCTTGGCGCGGCAATGTCAGATCCAGGTGGCCTACGCGATCGGCGTGGCCAAGCCGATGAACATCACGGTCTACACCGAAGGCACCGGCGTGATGCCAGACGACAAGCTTTCCGCACTCGTGGCGGCAAACTTCGACCTGCGACCCAAGGGCATCATCCAGATGCTCGACCTGCTCCGGCCGATCTACGAGAAGACGGCGGCCTATGGCCACTTCGGGCGCGAGGAGCCGGAGTTCACATGGGAACGCACCGACAAAATCGCGGCCCTCAAGGCCGCAGCCGGGCTGTAGTTCGCACTCGGCGTGAAAGGTAAGGGCGTCCCGCGGGACGCCCTTTTCGTCAGAAAGGCCCGTGCAGGCCCGCGTCGCTGCCGGAGCTGACGCGATCACGCGCAGCTCGACGCCATGCGCTACCGCGGTCTGCTTCGCGCGTCGCGACGGAGGCTCCACCTCAACGCCGCACATTCGGTTATTACGCGCTGCAGATGCCGTGGCGCGACGGTGTGATCGGCTGGGGCAGCGTTGCGGTGAAGGAGGCGGCTCGCTTGTGAGCACGTTCGGCCAAACCGCCGGTCGAGCGCCGCGCGACGCCGCTCACCGCGCCGCGCGGCGTGACGAGATGCAACGCATGCGCGCTTTCATCGACACTGACCGCTGGCTCAAGCAGCGACCGATTGAACCAGGGGCTTCTGCGCCGAAGCGACCAACGCTCCGAGCGCCAGCACCGCCGCCGAGCAAGCCAGGCCGCCGCGCAAGCCACCAGCCCCATCAGCGACCCAGCCGACCAGCGTTGGCCCCACAATCTGCCCAGCCGCGAACACGATGGTGAACGCGCTGATGCCGGCCGGCCACGCCGCGCTCGGCAAGTTGTGGCGCACCAGCGCCGTGGTTGATGCCACGACCGACAAGAACACGCCGCCGAACAGCAGGCCGGAAGCGAACACCGCAATCGGGTGCGCGCTCAGCACCGGCAGCAGCGTGGCCACGGCGAGCAGGGCATTGAGCAAACGCATCGCGCCACCACCACGCTGGCGCTGCAACAGCCCGGCCCATAACCACGAAGAAGCGATCACCGCCAGACCGAGCAGGCCGTAGAAAGCGGTGACGAGTGCGCTGCTCAGCTGCTGCTCGCGAAGCAGAGTCACTACAAAGGTCATGTAGCCGATATAGCCCAGGCCGAACATGAAATACGACGCGAGCGCGAAGGCCACCAGCGACCAATGCAGTGGGGCGTGGGCCGCGCGCGCGGCGCTGGTCTGGTCGAGCGTTTGGGTGGCCAGTGCCGTGACCGCGGTGGCCGCGAGTGCGACCAAGCCGAGCGCCACCCAAGCCCATTGCCAAGAGTGCGCGCCGGGCAGTGCGCTCAGCGGCGGCACGAGCAGCGCCGCGATCACGATGCCCACGCCGGTGCCACCGTAGTACACGCCGAGCACCAGGCCGGCCGAAGGCGTGCGCCCCGCGGTGTTCGCGACCTGCCCGCCCAGCCGCGCCGCGAGCAGGCCCCCGCACACGAAGGTGGCGGCGCTGGCCACGCCGGTGAGCGCACGCAACACATAGAGGGCGGCGTCGGTCAACACCAGGCCATGCGCGGCCAGCAGCAGCCCCGAGGCCACGCCTCCGCCGAGCAGCCCGCAGCGCGCGCCAAAGCGCCGCATGACCGCCGGCAGCAACAGCGCCCCGACCAGGTAGCCCGCCGCGTTTACGGTGTTCATTGCGCCAGCGGTGAGGTAGCTCCAGCCCAGGTCGGCGCGCATCGGTGGCAACAAGAGTGCGTATGAAAAGCGCGCCAAACCGAGCGACACCGCCGCGGCCAGCGCCAGGGCGGCGGCAATGGCAAGGATCGGCAGTTCACGCGAAGGGGTCGAGGGCATCGGAGCGGTTTGGGCTGCCGCGATCAGAAAGATGCAGAGGGCCGCAGTCTTGCACATGAGCACTGCGTGGCGCCCGAGCGCGCTTTTGTCCTACCCGTGCTCGCGCCGCGCGCCGATGGCAAGCCCATGGCAACGCCGGTGCAATTGTTTAAACCCTTTTCACACAAGGCAGACAAATGCCCGACACCGCCAACTTTCCCGCCCCTGCTGTCAACGCCGACCGACTAGTCGCACCTGGGGCGCGAATCTTCGAGGTCGATTCGCTGCTGAGCTACCAGGTCAACGGCCCGACCGACTTCCTGTTCCAAATCCACGCGCTGCAGGGCATGGACCAGCAGGTGCTGAATGAATCGCTGGTGATCACGCCGCCACTGCCGGTTCATGTTTATGCCGACCCGACCGTGAACCACCGCTTCGCGCGCGTGCACGCTGACGCCGGGTTCTACGAGTTTCGCTACATGGCTCGGGTGCTGCGCACGCCCGATCTGCTGGACCTGTCGGCACCTGAAGTTGCCATCGCGGCGCTGCCCGATGCGGTTTTGCACAACCTGATGCCGACTCGCTACTGCGAGTCAGACCACCTGAGCCATGCGGCGCAGAAAATGTTCGGCGGGCTACCTCGGGGCCACGCGCGCGTGAGCGCCGTTTGCGATTGGATTCATACGAACATTGAGTACCGCGTCGGCAGCTCCACCGCCACCACCACGGCGCGCGACGTGTTCGTGCAGCGCGCCGGCGTGTGCCGCGACTTTGCGCACCTGGGCATCACCTTCTGCCGTGCGCTCAACATCCCGGCCCGTCTGGTCGCCGGATACGCCCGCTTCGACGACCCGCCGCCCGACTTCCACGCCGTGTTCGAGGCCTACCTGGGCCGGCGCTGGGTCTTGTTTGACGCCACGCGCATGTCGCCGCTCGACGAGCTGATCCGCATTGCCGCCGGGCGCGACGCGAAAGATGTCGCGTTCGCAACGATCTTTGGGCCGGCGACGATGGTCTCGATGAGCCCGCTGGTGCAAGAGCTCGCCAACTGAACGTCAGGTGAGGCTGCGCGCGTCAAACAGGCGCTGCGCGACTTCAGCAAAGCCAGCGCCCCTTGGGCGTTCGGTCAGGAACGCTGGCCAGACCGTGAGCGCGCCAGCGAAATCCAGCAAATTGGCAACGCCGACACTGAGCGCGAAGTGGCCGAAGATCAGCTGGTCGTTGGTCGAATCGCCCACGCAGACCCAACACTGGCGCTCGGAGTCGAGATCGCGCGACCACAAGCGCCGCACGATCCAGCGGGCGCCGCTCAGCTTGGTGTGCTTGCCGAACCAGCCGTTGACGTGAATCGAACTCACGGTGACGTTCATGCCCTCGGCGCGCATCACCGCCACAACCTGCTCGATCTGCGCTGACGACAAGCGCGAAAACTCACCGTGGTCAACGGCAATGTCGGTGACGCGGCCCGCGCTGTCTTGAGCCAGGCGGCTGCCGGGCACCTCGCGAAGAACGCGTGCTGCCCCGGCCTTCAAGCGACGCGCATTCACAACGCGGGTCGTTTCGTCTTGTGCGTATTCGACGGCCAGCGCGCCTTGCGCGTCGCGGAACAACGCCACTGCACCGTTCTCGGCCACGATCGCGTTGATCGGCCATTGGCGCGCAAATGGTTCGCTCCAGCCCATCGGTCGGCCGGTGATTGCGATCACGAAAACGCCGGCGTCTTGCAGGCGCTGCAGGGCATCCAGCGCGTCGGGTGAGATCACGCCATCGGTCGTGAGCGTGTCGTCGATGTCGGTCAATACACCGCGCACGCCGCGCAACGCGGCTATTGGCGCTTCGACCCACGGCCGAACGTAAGGAGGAATACCCATCTGACTAGTTTTGCACGGCCGCGTGTTGCGGTTGCTGCGCGGCTGCTGTGCGCCTGCCGCGCGGGGCGCCTACAATCCGGCCACTTTCCGAGGAGCGTTGCAAGGTCCATCCGTATGACGCGGTGGCCCCAGGCTCGGAAATGCAACTGCAACCGCGCTCACCCGCACGATGTGTACTCGTGGGTGGGCTGCCAGCTTCCCAAGGGTTTTGCGTGCGGGTTCCTCATTCATCTGGAGCCGAAGACATGAACGCCATCCTGAAACCCGCGAACGACTACGCCATTGCCGATTTGAGCCTTGCCGCTTGGGGCCGCAAGGAAACGAAGATCGCTGAAACTGAAATGCCCGGCCTGATGGCGATTCGCGAAGAGTTCACGAAAGCGCAGCCGCTGAAAGGCGCGCGCATCACCGGCAGCATCCACATGACGATCCAGACAGCTGTGCTGGTCGAGACGCTGCAGGCGCTCGGGGCGCAGGTTCGCTGGGCCTCGTGCAACATCTACTCGACCCAAGACCACGCCGCCGCCGCACTGGTGGCCGAAGGCACGCCGGTGTTCGCGCACAAGGGCGAAACGCTGACCGAGTACTGGGACTTCACGCACCGCATCTTCGAGTTCGGCCCCAAGGGATCGGCCACCGAAGGCCCGAACATGATCCTCGACGACGGCGGTGACGCCACGCTGCTGATGCACCTCGGCAAGCGCGCCGAAAAAGACATCTCGGTCATCGCCAACCCGACCAGCGAAGAAGAAATCTGCCTGTTCGCCGCCATCAAGGCCAAGCTCGCGGTCGACGCGACCTGGTACAGCCGCATGAGCGCACAGATCATCGGCGTGACCGAAGAAACAACGACCGGCGTGCACCGCCTGAAAGAGATGAGCGCCAAGGGCACGCTGATGTTCCGTGCGATCAACGTCAACGACAGCGTCACCAAGAGCAAGTTCGACAACCTGTACGGTTGCCGCGAGTCGCTGGTCGACGCCATCAAGCGCGCCACCGATGTGATGATCGCAGGCAAGGTCGCGGTGGTGTGCGGCTATGGCGACGTGGGCAAGGGCTCGGCGCAAGCGCTGCGCGCCCTGAGCGCGCAAGTGTGGGTGACTGAAGTCGACCCGATCAACGCGCTGCAGGCTGCGATGGAAGGCTTCAAGATCGTGACCATGGAGTACGCCGCCGACAAGGCAGACATCTTCGTCTCGGCCACCGGCAACCTCTCCGTCATCACCTACGACCACATGGCGAAGATGAAAGACCAGGCCATCGTCTGCAACATTGGCCACTTCGACAACGAGATCGACGTCGCTTCTCTCGCTAAGTGCGAGTGGGACGAGATCAAGCCTCAGGTCGACCACGTGACCTTCCCCTCTGTTGACGGAAAACCCAGCAAGAAGATCATCATGCTGGCCAAGGGCCGGTTGGTGAACCTGGGCTGCGGCACCGGCCACCCGAGCTTCGTGATGAGCACGAGCTTCGCGAATCAGGTGATCGCGCAGATTGAGGTCTTCACCCAGCCAGGCAAGTACGAAGTCGGCCAGGTCTACGTGCTGCCCAAGCACCTTGACGAGAAGGTCGCGCGCCTGCACCTGAAGAAGGTCGGCGCGATGTTGACGGAGCTCTCGGATGCGCAAGCGGCCTACATCGGCGTGAGCAAGGCCGGCCCGTACAAACCCGACACCTACAGATATTGAGCCCCTTGGCGCTCCGCCCCCGCCCCCTAGGGGCGTTTCGCTTGCGGCCGGGAAACCCGTTCTCTGCGAGTAGCTTGGTCTTACTTGATGCGTGCTGATCAGTTGCTTCTCCAACGGGGTCTGGCCCTGACCCGATCTGCCGCGCAGCGGCTGATCGAAGCCGGGGGCGTGCGCTGGCATGGCCCTAAGGGCTGGGCCGTGCCACGCAAGGCCGGCGAAGACCTGCCGGAAGATTGCCTCATTGAAGTGACCGACGATGCCGAGCTGCGTTTCGTGTCGCGCGGCGGCTTGAAGCTCGACGCGGCGCTGCACCGTTGCGGCATTGAAGCGGCGGGCCTCGTCTGCCTCGACATTGGCCAGAGCACGGGCGGTTTCACCGACGTGCTGTTGCAGCGTGGCGCCGAGCGCGTGGTGGGCATCGACGTGGGCCGAGCGCAGCTCAGCCCGGCGCTGCTGGCCGACGCACGCGTGCGGCTCTTCGAAGGGCTGAACGCACGCGACGTCAGCGGCTCGGCGTTCGAGCTGGAAAACGAAGAGCATTCCTTCGGCCTGATCGTCGCCGATGTGTCCTTCATTTCATTGACCCACGTGCTGCCGACGATCGCGCGCTACCTCGCGCCTTCTGGTCGGGCCCTGCTGCTCGTGAAGCCGCAGTTCGAGTTGCAGCCCATCGACATCGGCAAGGGCGGCATCGTAAAAGACGAAGCGGCCTACCCGCGTGTAGAGCAGCGCATTCGCGAGACCTGCGCCGGCCTGGGCGTCACGGTGCTCGACTACTTCGCAAGCAGCATCGATGGCGGCGACGGCAACCGGGAATTTTTCGTTCTGGCCGAGCCGCAGGAGAGCGCAGAGAAAGACCCAGCATGAGCGCTCCCCCCGAATTGCCGATCAGCTTCGAATTCTTCCCGCCCAACACGCCCTGGGCGACCAAAAGCTCGCCGACACGGTGCAGCAGCTCGGCGCGGTGAAGCCCGAGTTCTTCAGCGTGACTTATGGCGCCGGCGGCTCAACCCGCGAGAAGACCCTGAACACCGTGCACGCGATTGCGGCCGCCGGTTTCGAAGCGGCGCCGCATTTGTCGTGCGTGGGCTCGACCCGCGAGGGGATCAAAGTGATCCTGGCGCAATACCGATCACGCGACATCCGCCGCCTTGTTGCCCTGCGCGGCGACATGCCCAGCGGAACGGCCTCGGCCGGCGAGTTCCACTACGCCGCAGAACTGGTGAATTTCATTCGCGAAACCCAGGGCACTGACTGGCACATCGAAGTCGCGGCGTACCCTGAATACCACCCCGAGCAGCGCTATGCCGCGCGCGATCTGGCCCACTACGCCGACAAGGTGAAGGCAGGCGCCAATTCGGCGATCACGCAGTTCTTCTTCAACCCCGACGCCTACTTCCACTTCGTCGAAGCCACCCAAAAACTCGGTGCTCACGCGCCGGTGGTGCCAGGCGTCATGCCGTTCCACAACTTCGCAAAGATCGCCCAATTCGCGGCGCGCGACGGCATCGAGATTCCGCGCTGGGTGGCCTTGAAGATGGAAGGCTTCATGGACGACACAGCGTCGATTCGCTCCTTCGGCATCGACGTGGTGACCAAGTTGTGCGAGCGGCTCATCCAGGGCGGCGCCCCCGGCATTCACTTCTACACGATGAACCAGTCGGCCGTGACACTCGAAATCTGCAAGCGGCTCGGGCGCTAGTGCGGTAGCTCGATCACGCCACAACAACCCGCTGCAGCACGGCGAACACAGCGACTCTTCGGGTTGGTGGCCTTCATCGCATGCGGCCGGGGTGCTTGCTGATCAGCCCTCGTCCCGCCGCCACATCACACCGTCTTCCGTCAGCATCGCATCCAGCGGCCAGTCCAGTGGCCCGGAGCGCAACAGCGGCAGAAAACCGTGCGTGTAACTCACACCCACCGTGACCGGCCGGGGCGAGATTGAGGCCAGCGTGCGGTCGAAAAAGCCGCCGCCATAACCGAGCCGCACGCCACCCGGCCCGAAGCCGAGGCAGGGCACCACCAGCAGAGCAGGTGCGAACTCTTCCGTATCTTTGGGTTTGGGAATGTCGTAGGCGTCGAGCTCGGTCGGGCAGCCCGGATACCAAACATGAAAGCGCAGCTGCCCCGATTCGCGGTCGGCCACCGGCAAGCCGAGTTGGCGCACCACGCCCTCGGGCGCCCCTTCAGACCAGCGGTACAACGCCGGCAACGGGTCGAATTCGCCCTTGATCGGCCAATAGGCGCCGATCGACGCTTCCCTGCGACCGACGAGCCACGTGCGCAGTACGCTTTGCAAAGCCACGGCGCGCTCCAGACGGTCCGGCAAGGCGAGCCGCGCAGCGACCAGCTTGTTGCGCAGGGCGGCGCGGTCGGGCTCTGGAACGGTGGGGTGCATGCTGACTCCGGGTTGGCTTGGCGCGGACGCCCCCATTGTGCAAGACTGCCGCATGGCCGCTGCTTTGAGTGAATTCGTCAATCATTGCCTGGAGCTGCTCGGCTCGGCAGGCGCTGCACGCTCGCGCCGCATGTTCGGCGGCCATGGCATCTATGTCGACGACTTGTTCGTCGGCCTGATTGCTTTCGACCGGCTCTACCTGAAGGCCGACGCATCCACACGCGCCAATTTCGAGGCCGCCGGTTGCAAGCCCTTCGTCTACGACGGGGCCGGCAAGTCGGTGACGCTGAGTTACTTCAGCGCACCCGAAGAGGCCATCGAATCGCCACGGTTGATGCAACCTTGGGCCCGGCTGGCGCTCGGCGCGGCGCTCCGCGCCAAGGCACTGAGCCCCCCGACCAACGCCCTCACAGTCCAGGCCCGCGCGCCCAAGAGTTCGGCCAGAACCACACCTAAAAAGCCTTGACGGCGCGGCTGCCACGGCACGCTGCCGGCATGGCCGGCATCTCGCGGTTTAAGCAGGGCGAATTCGCCGGCCGCCAGGTGCTGCCGTTCTCCTGCATAGATGCAGCGGTCGCCCAGGTTGTTGTTCTGAGCGGCGCTCGGCCCGAGGTGTTCAGCGACACCGGCACGGCCTGATCCCGACAGGCGCGTTACACGACGCCCTGCTCGGTCACGATCAAGGCCATGGCCTGATCGAAGGCCTGCGGCTCGAACGCGCCCGAATCCAGCACACCGATCGACCACGCCACGCCGATCGCCGTGACCTCGGGGTGGTTTGCGAGCCAGCGATCAAAGTAGCCGCCGCCGTAACCGAGCCTGAAGCCTTCACGCGTGAACCCGAGGCACGGCACGAGCACCACGTCGGGCACGGCCGGTGCGCCAGCGCTGCTGAAAATGCCGCACTCATCGCGCACCGTGGGGGCAGCACCGTTCCAGCGCCGGTAGTGCATATCGACCGGCTGCTTGCGCGCGAAGGGCAGGGCCAGTGGCAATGTTGCGAGAAGGGAGTCGGCAGCGAGCATCTTGGGTGCGGTAAATTCGCCACGGATTGGCCAGTACACGCCCAGCAACTCGGGCTCGAGGTCAATCAAAATGGAACTCAGGGCGCTTGCCAAGGCTCCATCGGCAGCGGTCGCTTGCGGGCTACCGAAAAATTCGTCGCGCCGCGCCAGCAAGGTCTGGCGCAACGCCTTTCTGGCTTCCAGGGCCGCTTCGATCAATGCTGAACTCAAGATAACCCCGCGATGACGTTGAACCGCACTCCAGAATCAGTATATGGGCGCTCCCGGCAGGCCTTCGTCGCCTTGCTGCTTGGCGCAAGCCTACTCGGCTTGGCGCCGGCCGCCTGCGCGCAGAACAACGACGCGAACATCAGCGGCGCCCGCGAAGCCTTCCGTAAAAAGGACCGTGCGCGCCTGACCACAACACGCGCCGTCGCGCTGGCAGCGCAGCATCCGCTCGCCATGTGGCCCGACTACTGGGAGCTGGCGAACCGCATCAGCGAAGTGCAGCAGAGCGAGGTCAACGAGTTTGCCTCGCGCTGGCCCGGCACCTATGTGGAAGACCGCTTCCGCAACGACTGGCTTCTCGAACTCGGCAGGCGCCGCGATTGGGTCAACTTCGCCGCCGAGTTTCCACGCTTTCGCATGAACGACGACCGGGAGGTCACCTGTTACGCGCTTCTTGTCGACCACCTCGGCGGCAAAAATATTCGCGACGCCGCGCTTGCAGCATGGCTGGCGCAGCGTGATGCAGACGACGGTTGTTCGCTGCTGGCCGCTACGCTGTTCGAGGCCCAACAGTTCACCACCGCTGACGTCTGGCGCAAAGCCCGCTTTGCAATAGACGCCGGTCGGCCACGCGCGGCGTACCAGGCGGCAGTGCTCGTCAGCGTGGCGGCGGGCAGCGCCGTCACCGAGTTGGCCGAGAACCCGGCGCGCTACATGGCCCGCAGCGCCTCGGCCGTGTCGCGCACCAACGCCGAGCTAACGGTGCTGGCGCTGATGCGCATGGCAAGCAGCGATCCCGAAGCCGCTTCAAGCCAGCTCAGTGAGCGGTGGGAACGTTCGCTGCCCGCCGACCTGGCCGCCTGGGCCTGGGCCTCGGTGGCGAAACAGTCGGCGATAAAACTCCAGCCTGACTCCGCCGACCACTACCAGCGTGCCGATCTCAGCGCTGCCAAAGCCGGCCGCGAACTCGACTGGCCCGACGACACACTGGCCTGGAAAGTGCGCGCCGCGCTGCGCGCCGACAACGGCAAGGCGCGCTGGCAGCAAGTCATGCAGGCCATCAACGCGATGAGCGCAGCAGAGCAGCGCGACCCCACTTGGGTCTACTGGAAAGCACGCGCACTGCTCGCCATCGCCGGAGATTCCCAAGACACCGGATCGATGCGCAGCATGGGGCGCGAACTGCTGAGTGGCATCTCCAACCAGGTGCACTTCTATGCGGCGATGGCCGCAGAGCACCTCGGCCAAGTTGTCTATATGCCGCCACGGCCCGAGCCACTCAAGCCCGAAGAACGCGTTGCCGCGCTGCAAAACCCCGGCCTTGTTCGTGGCCTGCAACTGATCGCGCTCGGTCTTCGCAGCGAAGGTGAGCGCGAATGGAACTTCACGCTGCGTGGCATGAATGATCGCGAGCTTCTCGCAGCAGCGCAGCTCGCCTGCGACCGCGAGGTCTACAAGTCTTGCATCAACACCAGTGATCGCACGCGCGCTGAGATCGACATGACGCAGCGTTTCCCCACGCCCTACCTGAAGGAAGTGACCGCCCATGCGCGAGAGATTGGTGTCGACGCTGCTTATGTGTACGGGCTGATCCGCCAGGAGTCACGTTTCATCATGGACGCGCGTTCCGGGGTCGGCGCCTCAGGCCTGATGCAGCTGATGCCCGCCACCGCACGATGGACGGCGAAGAAGATCGGCCTGCCCTACACACCCGACCTGATCACCGACCGCGACACCAACATCAAACTCGGCACCTCGTACCTGAAGCTGGTGCTCGATGATTTTGGCGGTTCACAGGCGTTGGCCGCGGCCGCCTACAACGCCGGCCCGGGACGGCCTCGCAGATGGCGCGACGGGCCGGTGCTGGAAACGGCGGTCTGGGCCGAGAACATCCCGTTCCCCGAAACCCGAGACTACGTGAAGAAGGTGCTCAGCAACGGCAGCTACTACGCTGCGCTGATGAGCGGCCAAGCGCCGTCGCTGAAAGCGCGCCTTGGGCGAGGCGTGACGCCGGCCGGCGTCAATGCTTTCGAGAACAAAGACCTTCCGTAACGGCGGTGGCCGCGACGCGTGTCAATTGCATGCGCAAACCAGCATGAAACATTGCACTACGATGCCGCTTTTGATTTGAGCGAGGTGGCCATGAAGCTCTACATCGGCAACAAGAACTATTCATCGTGGTCGATGCGCCCATGGGTGCTGCTCAAGCAGGCCGACATCGCGTTCGAAGAAATCAAACTGCGCTTCGACGCGTTTTCGCCCGATTCGGAGTTCAAGTCCAAGCTCGCGCGCATCAGCCCGGCCGGGCGCGTGCCGGTGCTTGTGGACGGGGACCTCACAGTGTGGGACTCGCTGGCCATCGCCGAATACGTGGCCGAGCGGTTCCCCGAGAAGAAGCTCTGGCCGCAAGACGCAAGAAGCCGCGCCCGCGCCCGCAGCGTCTGCGCCGAGATGCATTCCGGCTTCGGCGCGCTGCGCGAGCACTTCCCGATGAACATCGAAGCCGCACTGCCAGACATCGGCACTCGGGTTCTGGCCGAGCAGGCCGGCGTGCGCGAGGATTTGGCCCGGCTCGTGGCCATGTGGTCGGCGCTGTTAGAGGCCAGCGCAGGGCCGATGCTGTTCGGCAGCTTCGGCATCGCCGACGCTTTCTTCGCGCCCGTCGTGATGCGCCTGAACACCTACCGGGTAGCCGTGCCGGATTCGGTCGCGGCCTACATGCAAGCCGTGACGGCCCTTCCCGGCGTGGAGGCATGGATCAATGACGCACTGGCCGAGCGCGACTTTTTAGCCTTCGAAGAACCCTACCGCTCCGAGGCCTGACCGACAACGGCCACATCAACGGCGGCCCTAAACTGACCGGCATGAAACGTTATCTGGTCGGCGGTGCGGTACGCGATGCGCTGCTCGGGCGGCCCAGCCTCGACCGCGACTGGGTCGTCGTTGGCAGCACGCCTCAAGTCATGCTCGACGCTGGCTACACCGCCGTCGGGCAAGACTTTCCGGTCTTTCTGCACCCTCAGACGCACGAAGAACACGCGCTTGCGCGCACTGAGCGCAAGACCGCGCCGGGCTACCGCGGCTTCGAGGTGCGAGCCGACGCGAACGTCACGCTCGAAGACGACCTGCTGCGCCGCGACCTAACGATCAACGCGATCGCGCAGGACGAAGGCGGTGCGCTCATCGACCCGCACGGCGGGCGGCGTGACCTCGAAGCGAAAGTGCTGCGCCATGTGTCGCCGGCCTTTGCCGAAGACCCGGTGCGCATTTTGCGCGTGGCGCGTTTCGCGGCGCGTTTTGAAGCCTTCACGCTCGCGCCAGAAACGCTGGCGCTGATGCAACAGATGGTTGAAGCTGGCGAGGTCGATGCGCTGGTGCCAGAACGGGTTTGGCAGGAGCTGTCGCGCGGGCTGATGGAGGTGCGGCCTTCGCGAATGTTCGAGACGCTGCGCGCCTGCGGAGCTTTGGCTCGCCTCGTGCCCGAGGTTGAGCGCCTGTGGGGCGTGCCGCAGCGCGCCGACTACCACCCCGAGATCGACACCGGCGTGCACCTGATGATGGTGCTCGACATGTCGGCGCGCTTGAGCGCGAGCCTGGCCGTGCGCTTTGCCTGCCTCGGCCACGACCTGGGCAAGGGCACCACACCTGCCGACGTGCTGCCGCGCCACCTCGGCCACGAGCAGCGCAGCGTGGCCCTGGTGCGTGTGCTTTGCGACCGGTTGAAGGTGCCGGTGACGGCCCGCGAACTGGCCGAGGTGGTGGCACGCGAGCACGGCAACATCCACCGCAGCGCCGAGTTCGGCGCTGCAGCGTTGGTGCGTTTGCTGGAGCGCTGCGACGCCTTCCGGCGCCCCGAACGCTTCGCCGAGACGCTGCTCGCCTGCGAGTGCGACGCGCGCGGTCGCGGTGGCCTCGAAGAGTCGGCCTACCCGCAACGTGTCCGGCTGGCACGTGTGCTTGAACTGGCGCGCTCGGTCGACGCGGCGGCAGTGGCGGCCAACGCCGCAGCACTCGGCCTGAAAGGTCCGGCACTGGGCGAGGCAATCCACGCTGCCCGCGTCGCCACAGTGGCGGCGGAGATCGCGTCTGGCCACGGCTGAGAGCCGCTCTGCCGCGAGTGGACTCGCCCTGCATCGAGCGCCTCGCCCTTGGGGCGTCCGGCCGGGCGCAAACCACAGCAATGCCCTGTGGCATTGCGACGATTCGCAACAAAGCTCGGCGGTCAAAGTCGCGGTTTTATGTTTCACCCAATGCGAACCACTGCGCCGGGCCCAAAGCGCGGGGGCAGCGCGGCAACGGCGAGCATTTGCAACGAAGCTTCGCGCCGTTTGGAGCGACCGAGCGGGCACGACGGATTCGTTAACAGGCTCACCCTGCGGGGCAGCGCTGACGGCTCGTTGTTTGCCGTGGGTGCACTGGATTGCCTGTGCCTTGGCCAGCGGCCACAGCGCACCCGGCGCGCACCCTTCAACCCTCCCATCGCGCCAACAGGCCCTCATTAATTTGCGCCGGCAAAGAACGCGGCATCACCGCAAAATGCTTGGCTTCGGCCTACGGTCGCCCTCGCGAAAGCCAGCATGCACACTCCGCAACATCCTCATGCCCCTGCCGCTCGCTGGGTCGCGCTGGGCGCCGCTGCGGCGTTGAGTCTGGCGGGCTGTGCCACGCCGGTCAGCCCTTCGCCCGCGGGCACGCCGGCGGTGGCTGCGCTGGCTGCGCCTACGCGCCCCGCCGCGGAAACACCAACCGCCGCCGGATCGGCACCCGCGGCCCCTGCCGCCGCGGCCCGGCCCGACGCCGCTGCGCCGCGCCCTTTTGCCGATGTGAGCAAGAACGCCACCCGCGAAGACGGCTTCGTGCCGGTCTGGCGCGAAAAAGAAAAGGTCTGGCTAGAAATCTCGCCCACGCGCCTGGGCCGGCCTTTCCTGTTCAGCGTCAACGTGGCGCAGTCATTGGGCGAACGTGGCCTGTACGGCAGCCAAATGGGAGCCCACTGGCTGGTCGAGTTCCGCCGCATCGGCAACCAGATGCAGGTGGTGGCCAAGCAGGTGGGTTTCCGCAGCGCGGGCGACGGGCAGTTGAGCCGAACTGTCGGTGAGGGCTTCAGCGAAAGCTTGATCGCATCTTCCCCGCTGGCCAGCGCTGAACACCCCGAGCGCAAGTCCGTGCTTGTGGACGCGAGCTTTCTCCTCGGAGACGTGCTGGGTTACAGCACACGTCTGGAGCAGGCCTTCCGCCTGCCCTTCTCCGCTGACCGCACGAACTCTTACTTCGAGTCAACTCGTGCCGAGGTCGGGCTGACCACCTTGTCAACCAAAGTGCACTTCGCCGTGCCGCGCATTCCCGCCCCGCCGCTGCTTGCGCCGGGCGCGCCACCCTCGCAGACGCCGCCGCCTCCGGCCACCACACCCGACGCGCGCAGCTTTTTCATCGGCTTCGTCTACAACCTGCGCGAGCTGCCCGAGCAGCCCATGGCGGTGCGCGCCGCTGACCCTCGCGTGGGCTTTTTCACCGACAGCTACATCGACCTGTCGAGCGACTTTCGGGCCAACCCGCGCGTGCACAACCTGAAGCGCTGGCGCCTTGAGAAAAAAGATCCGCAGGCCACGCTCTCCGAGCCGGTCAAACCCATCACCTACTGGATGGACCGCAACATTCCGCAGCGTTACCGAGCCACGGTGCAGGCCGGCATCCTTGAGTGGAACAAGGCCTTCGAGCGCATTGGCTTCAAAGACGCGATCGTCACGCGCCAGCAGGCCGATGACGCCAACTTCGACACCATGGACGCGGGCCATGCGTCGGTTCGCTGGTTCGTGGGCGCCGACGTGGGCTACGCCATCGGGCCGAGCCATTCAGACCCGCGCACGGGCGAGATTCTCGATGCCGACATCGGCATGAGCGACGTCTTCGGCCGCAACGCACGCCGCCTGGCGCGTGACGACGTGGCCGCGCCGCTCGGCACCCTGCAGCCGGGCGCCTGGAGGGCCGGGCTTGACGCACACGACCACGGCGATGTGGGCGACACCTGCACCTACGCCGGCGACGGCGCCAACCAAATGGCCTTCGCGCTCGACTTGCTCGAAGCGCGCGGCGAACTCGACCCCGACAGTCCGCAAACCGAAGCCCTGGTGCAGGCCTACATCAAGGATGTCGTCACCCACGAAGTCGGCCACACGCTCGGCTTGCGCCACAACTTCAAGGCCAGCACCAGCGTCACGCGCGAGCAGCTGAAAGACAAGGACTTCGCCAGCACCCGCGGCATCTCCGGCTCGGTGATGGACTACAACGCCTTCAACCTGGCGCTGGCCGGTGAGCCCAAGGGCGCAATCAACATGGGCACGCTCGGGTCCTACGATTACTGGGCCATCGAGTACGGCTACAAGCCGCTCGACGGCAGCGGCGACACTGCGGCACTTCGTGGCATAGCAGAGCGCAGCGTGACCGACCGCTCGCTGGTCTTCGCAGACGACGGCGATGTGGGCGGCGAGGCCGCGCTTGACCCGCTTGTCAATGTGTTTGATCTGGGCGACGACCCTCTGGCCTACGCGCAGCGCCGCCTGGCCTTGTCAAAGGAGCTGTGGGCGCGCGTGCAGCAGCGGCGCCCACAACTGGGTGACGACCCCGAGCGAGCGCGTCGCAGCGTTCTCGCCGGATTTAGGCAGGTGGGTACGCTGCCGGCCATTGCGGCCAAATATGTGGGCGGTATGCACACAGATCGCGCTCAACCCGGCAGCGGCACGGCCACGTTCCGCCCGGTCGATCCGGCTCAGCAGCGCCAGGCGCTTCGCTTCTTGACCGATGAGCTGTTCAGCAACGCGAGCTTTCGCTTTCGCCCCGAGTTCCTGGCTTCGCTCACGCCCGACTACATCGAGTTCAACCGCGCGGGGCCGCTCTCCGTGGGGGCCGCCGTGCTGGCACTTCAAACCCAGACGCTCGACCGCCTGCTCGACCCGGGCACCGCACGCCGCCTGCTGGAGCTGCCCAACTATCTGCCAGAGGTGCAGCGCAAAGGCAGCATCTCGCTCAACGAGGTCTACGCCACTTTGCAGGCTGCAGTGTGGAGCGAGCTGAAGAGCGGCAAAGACATTGACGCTCTGCGCCGCAGCCTGCAACGCGAGCACTTAAAGCGCCTGCAGGGCTTGTTGACGCGCCCGTCGCCGGCACTGCCTGCAGACGCCATCAGCTTGGTCCGCATGCAGGCTGTGGAGCTACAGGGCCAGTTGCGCGCCGCTGGCGCGCGCGAGGGCCAATCGGTGGAAAGCCGCGCACACGTGCAGGACGCTCTGGCGCTGTTGACCGAGGCGCTTCGCGCCACCTTGCAACGCGGGTGACAGCGCGCCGGCCGGGGGCAACACCATCGTCGTTGGCCGCCCCGGCCCACGCCCACTCCGCGGCACGAGGCCCACGGCACGACCGGTTTGTTTTTGCTTCTAGGCCGCGCAGCGCTCGTTCGCGTTCGGGTCGACGTGGGATGGGATGGGATGGGATGGGGGGGTGGGGTGGGCGGCGGCTCGGCGTAGGCGTTGTAATCGCTCGCGCGAGGTTGCGAGTACGAGGGCTTCACTCTGAGCCAGTGCAGCATTTCCAGCACCGTCGTGGCCTTCAGCGTCGAGCCATTACTCGATGAGATGCTCGGCTTCGTGGTCTAAATAGGAGGCGGGCCGGGCCTGATGTGCGCGGACATCGCGATTGCCGCATTCGACGAGTATTCCAGCAAGGCGCCTACCGGACGATCAACTGGCCTCGGCGCGATCAACCCTCGACAGCACCAACACCACGAGCACGGCCGCCACCGGCCCGGCAAACGGATGCAACAGCGCTGCGAGGATGGGGGCGACGAGGATCAAGTGGCGCAGACCCCAGCTGTAAAGCAGCCCCGCGCGGCGCACATAGGCCGTACCAGCAGGTGCCCACCGTTGCCGGGCTTCGGACCCTATCGGCATGCCGCTGATGAAGCCGGCATGGTTGTAGTAACGCACCGCCATCGCCGAGCAGACCAGCGAGGAGAACAGCAAGCTCAGCAAGAGCAGCTCCAGCACCAGCCGGGGCGTGAAGCTGGGCAACGCCGCCGCTTCGCCGAAGCTGGCGTGCAGCGAGGACGCTGCCAACGTCGCAGTGCCGATCAGCCCCAGCACGGCCGTCGAAGCCGTCATGGTCGCCGCCATCAGGGAGTTGCGCAGCGTCTGCACCGCAAGGAGCTCGGAGTCGGGACGCTGAGACACCGCGCCAAACCAGTCCTCACGCAATGCAGCATGCGCACTCCGTGCCATACGTTCCGGCAGAAAGCGCTGCGCCACGGCCACGGCTGCCTCATAGCCGAGCAGCGGCACAACGGTCGCCAGCACGGCCAGCCAGACAAGGTTGCCGTTCATCGCATTCCCTCAGGCGGCAGAGGCATTGGGGTCGCCTGCAGCGGCGACCTCGGCTTGCGTCGCTCGATCAATTCGAAGACGCCCATGCCCGCCAGCATGGCGCCGACGAAAACGAGCGCCTTGATCTCGCCCATGCCGAGCGCGACCAACCCCGGCCCCGGGCAAAAGCCGGCTACACCCCAGCCAATACCGAACAGCGCGCTGCCGATCACGAGGCGGCGATCAATCGCGCGCGAGACGGGCAGCTTCATCGGGGCTCCGAGGAAGGACGCGGTGCGCCTTTTCGCCAGCGCGAACGCGAGTGCCGCGACTGTGATGGCGCCCGCCATCACGAAGGCAAGCGACGGGTCCCAGGCGCCGGCCAGATCCAGGAACCCCAGCACCTTGGCCGGGTTGGCCATGCCGGAGACGATGAGGCCGAGTCCGAAGACCAGGCCCGCCAGGAGCGAAGTGACGACCGTTGTCATGAGCGGCGCCTCAGATGCCGAACACGTGGCGTGCCACGAAAACGGTTGAGAAACCTGCCCCCATGAACGTAAGAGTGGCCACGAGGGACCTTGGCGACATTCTCGCCAGCCCGCACACGCCGTGGCCACTGGTGCAGCCGGAGCCGTAGCGCGTGCCAACACCCACCAGCACACCGGCCCCGATCAGCGCGCCGAAGGAAGCGTCGATCCGGGGAAGCGGCAGCGCTGCGAACAGGGTGTACGCCAGCGGCGCGCCGATCAGTCCGACCGCGAACGCCGCACGCCATGCCACATCTCCCGTGATCGGCTTGAGCAGCCCTCCAATCACGCCGCTGATGCCCGCGATCCGGCCGTTCAGCAGCACGAACATCGCCGCAGAGATGCCGATCAACACACCACCCGCCAGGGCGGACCACGGGGTGAACTCAGTCCATGCAATCGTCATCGTTTTTCCTTCGGGCAGTAGAGGCGGTAGAGCACGGCGAGGATCTCGAGCAGGTTCGGATCGGCCACGCTGTAGAAGATGTTTTTGCCGTCGCGGCGCGTGGCGACCGCGCCTTGGTTGCGCAAGACCCCGAGTTGTTGCGAGAGCGTCGGCTGGCGAATTCCAAGTTGCGCTTCGAGGTTGGAAACGCACATCTCGCCTTGCGTCAGCTGACACAGCAACAGCATTCGTTCGGCGTTTGCCAGCAGCTTCAGCGCAGTCGCCGCTTGATCGGCGGCACGGCGCAGCGTCTCGGGGTCGAGGGTGGGCCGCAAGGTCTTCATGGGAGGTGTTCGGATGCCAGCGGGTTGTAATCAATACATTTATAAATAGATTATGTTTCAATAGAAAGAAGCGGAACAAGGAGCCGAACAAGTGGAGCACACCATGAGCGCACGAACCACCATACGAGCCTTCTTCGATCGCAACACATGGACCGTTACCTATGTCGTGTGGGATTCGTCCACACGGCGCGCGGCAGTCATCGACCCGGTGCTCGACTACGACTTCAAGTCCGGCCACACGGGCACCGCATCGGCCGAACAGGTGCTTGCGTGCGTCGCGGCGCACGCGCTCCAGGTCGACTGGATCCTGGAGACCCACGCCCATGCCGATCACCTGTCTGGCGCGTCCTACCTGCAAGCGCGCGTGGGCGGCAAAACAGCCATCGGCGAAAACATCCGCGTGGTGCAGGCGACCTTCAAAAAACTCTACAACCTTGGGCGGAGTTTCCTGCCGGATGGCAGCCAGTTCGATCACCTGTTTGCCGATGGCGAGACCTTCATGATCGGCGCGGTCGAGGCCATCGCCATGCTGGTGCCCGGCCACACGCCGGCCGACATGGCTTACCTGATCGACGGCTCAGTGTTCGTCGGCGACACCCTGTTCATGCCCGACGTCGGCAGTGCCCGCGCCGACTTCCCCGGCGGTGACGCGCATCAGCTGTACGCCTCGATGCGCCGGCTGCTGGCCCTGCCGCCGGAGACCACGATGTACGTTTGCCACGACTACCCGCCCGACTCGCGGCCGGCCCGCTGGCAGACGACGGTGGCCGAGCAGAAGGCGCACAACGTCCACGTGCGCGACGGCATCGGCGAAGACGAATTCGTCGCGATGCGGCAGGCGCGCGATGCCGCGCTCGAGGTGCCCACGCTGATCCTGCCGGCGCTCCAGGTCAACGTGCGCGCCGGTCAACTGCCGCCGGCGGAAGACAACGGCGTGTCGTACCTTCGCATTCCACTGAATGCGTTGCCAGTGCGCGACTGAAACGAAATCTGCGTGCGCGCTGCGCCGCTGCGGGCATGGCGAGCCTTTCGTGGCGAATCGCCGCGTCTTCCATCAGCTCGCACCACATCGCGTTCAATACCGCGAAGGTGACTGCCAACGGTAGGCCAAGCATCCAGACGAAGCACCAGGTGGTCGGCACCTTTTAGATTGGCAGTACGCGTGTCCGCGGTCGAACAAATCGGCGCACCACACCCGCGCCCTGTGAACGCTCCAATGACGGCGCCCCAGTCAATGCGGGAACACCGCGACCATCATCGGCGCCGCCTTTGGTTCAGGCTGTGCGCTTGGCTACACAGCAGATCGCCGATTGCGTCAAATCGCCTGCGCAGCGCATGACGGGTCCTGCGTATGCGGGTCACCGCACAGACGCGCACGCGGCGCGGCAGCATGGTGAGGTCAGTTTGGCTCCTACAGGAGCCGAGCCTTGACCACCTCACCCGCAAATCAGGATCGCGCCATATGCAAGCACTTGTCTACAACGGCCCCGGCCAAAAAAGCCTGCAGGACCGCGCGAAGCCCGTCGTCAAGATGCCAGGAGATGCAATCGTGCGCATCACCAAGACGACGATCTGCGGGACCGATCTGCACATCCTCAAAGGTGACGTGGCGACCTGCCGACCGGGCACGGTGCTGGGCCACGAGGGCGTTGGCATCGTCGACGCGGTCGGTCCGGGGGTAAGCACATTCAAGGTCGGCGACGCGGTCCTGATTTCGTGCATCACCGCCTGCGGCCGTTGCGAGAATTGCCGCAAGGGCATGTACTCGCACTGCACCACTGGCGGCTGGATCCTCGGCAACGAGATCGATGGAACCCAGGCCGAATACGTGCGCATTCCGTACGCCGACACCAGCCTGTATCCGATCCCCGCCGGATCCGACGAAGAAGCGTTGGTCATGCTCAGCGACATCCTGCCTACCGGCTTCGAGTGTGGCGTGCTCAATGGCAAGGTCCAACCCGGCTCGACCGTGGCCATCGTCGGTTCCGGACCCATCGGGCTGGCCGCCTTGCTGACGGCGCAGTTCTACGCGCCTTCCGACATCATCATGATTGACCTTGACGACAACCGCCTTGAAGTCAGCAAGCGCTTTGGCGCGACCGCAACCGTCAACAGTGCTTCGGGCGACTCAGCTCAGCAGGTCATGCAGCTCACCGGCGGCCGGGGTGTCGACACCGCCATCGAGGCCGTTGGCATTCCCGCGACTTTCGAGCTCTGCCAGGGGATCGTCGCGGCCGGCGGAACCATCGCCAACGTCGGCGTGCACGGCGTGAAGGCCGACCTGCATCTGGAGCGGCTTTGGTCGCACAACGTGACCATCACGACACGGCTCGTGGACACGGTCTCGATCCCAATGTTGCTGAAGACCGTGCAGTCGCGCCGCGTCGATGCGAAACAGTTCATCACGCACAGATTCAAGCTGGATCAGATTCTCCAGGCCTACGAGACCTTCGGTAACGCCGCGCAGACAAAGGCCCTGAAGGTGATCATCGAAGCGTGATGGCCACGGCGAACACGGTCGCTTGCTTTCCTTACATCTGCGCGATGTAAGGCCTCTCCTACGCCAGCGCCGGCTGTCACCTGATGGCTCGCGGCCGGTGCGGGCCGCACTCTACTGTGATACCCAGTCCACCCGACTCGGCCAAGGAGAAAGCTATGAATACCGATCCACATCTTCTCTCGCGCGCAGGGCTCGCCATGTTGGTCGCTTGTGCCACGCTCAGCTCGTTGCCAGCAGTGGCGGCCGACAAACCAACGCGGGCACGATGCGCTTACGGCATCGCGACTGACGGAAGCTCGAACTGCATGAGCAAGGCAGACTTCGACGTGGCTCGATCCAGGCAAGACGCACTGGACCGCGACCCCGCGCAGTACAAGCGCAATGCACTGGCCCGCTGTGAAGGCCTGACCGGCGCAGATCGCCAGGACTGCCTCGCCCGCATCGACGGCAAAGGCACGACAAGCGGAAGTGTGGAGGGCGGCGGTATCTACCGCGAACTGGTCACGCGGGAGGTCGAAAAGCCTGTCGCGCCGGCAGTCGTTGACCCCGCTCCTGCGGCAGACATCAAAAAGTAGTCTCCCTGAAACCAAATTGGCCCAACGCGCTCCCTGGCGCTTCGACCGGGCGAGTGCACAGCGCGGGCCAGGGGGCTGGCGCGGGGTCGCCAAGCCACGCTGACCGAGGGCACAAGGCAGCGCGCTGCATGGTGTGGCACCTGGGCCAGCGCGTCGGCCGACGCGTCCAACCCCAGACGGCGCGTGTACGATATCTTGATACAAACTGCGACGCCCTCGAGGCGACGGTGCAGCATGAGTTTCGAAGGTCGCGAGTGGTACGAGAAGGAACAGAAGGCCAAGGCGCGCCGCGCGCGCGCTGGCGACCGACCGCCGCGCTTCACGCCGATCCGGATCGCGCTGGGCCTGCTCGCAGCGGCAACACTGGCCTTCGCCGGTCTGGGTTGGATCGTTCATTCGCGCACCGAGGCGGTCGCCGAAGTCAAGCTGCGCAGCCAGCCGAATCAGTTGGAGCAGTCGCGGGCTGAATCGCAGAAGCTTCAGCTCGAAAGCCAGAGGCGGGACACCGAGCGCCAGGAGCAAACGCAGCAGCAGGATGTGCAGCGTCAGCAAACCATTACCGCCCAGCAGCAGGCCGAAGAAGACGCGCGCCGCAGCCAAGCCGAGGCGGTCGACCGAAAGGCGAAGGCCTGGGAAAAGTTCTACCGCAAGCCAGCCGTCTGCAACGACGCCAATACGGTGGACTGCGCCAACGCCTTCATTCGCGTCAGGCGCATCTTCGAAGAGAAGTACGCGCGCGGCGAACTTTGACGACCCGCCCGCGGTCGCAAGCGCCGTTTGCTTGGCTGATCGCTCACGCACGCGGTCATGGTGAGCGCTCATCTATGCGCGTCTTTGTTGCGTTAGAAACCGAAGGCGGCCGAAACACCCGCCGTCCAGGTGCGGCCGGGCGCCGGCTCGAAGAAGCGGCTGTTGCCTTCGTTCACGATCACCGAGCCGATGTACTGGCGGTTGAACAGGTTGTCAATGCGGGCGAAGCTGTTCAGCTCCCAAGAGCCCAGGCGCATGCCGTAGCCGATGTTGGCGCTGGCGATGAAGTAGCCCGAAGCGGCGTCGGCGTTGGCGTCGTTCACGTAGACCTTGCTCAAGTAGCGCCCTTCGACTCCACCGCGCAGGCCGTGTGCCGGCGCCCAGGCAAGACCCGCGAACACCGACTCCGCGGCAATGCCAGGAATTTTGTTGTCGGCCGCCACCGTGCCGAAGCCTTCGCTGTAGCGGGCATCGAGCCAGGTCACGGCCGCTTGCGCGTGCAGTTCGCTGGTCAGCGCAGCTGAGCCACCGAGCTCGATGCCGGTGCGGCGCGTGGCGCCTGCGTTCTGGAACGTGGCGCGCCCGCCCACGTTGGTTTGCGTGACGATCTCGTTCTCGGTACGGGTTTCGAAGACTGCAACCGTGAATTCGCTCAAGTCGACCGTGCCGACTTTCATGCCGGCCTCGACGCTGGTGCTGCGCGCCGACTGCAGGGCGAGGTTCAGGCCGGTGGCGCCCCCCGGGCGGTAGGCCAGCTCGTTCAACGTGGGCGTTTCGAAACCGCGGCCGACCGTGGCGTACAGATGCAGTTCGGGGCTGACCGCGAACAGCGCGCCGACGACCGGCAGCGTGGCGGTGAACCCTGTTGCGCCGCTGTCGTCGGGGTTGGTCGCGACGACGTAGTGGTCGGCCGACGCGAACCTCACCGTGCTGTGGCGCAGGCCGGCGTTCACGATCAGCGCCTGAGTGAGATGCAGCGACGCCTGCAGGTACTGGTCGAAGTTTGAGACGTCGTTGTTCTCGTCCCGGCGCAGTGCGCCTTCCACGCCGAGCGCAGTTCCCGCGAAGTTCTGGTATCCGACACGGTGCTCGGCCAGCTTGTCGTAGGCCAGCCCAGCCACAACCGAGGCGGGCAGCTCGCTGATCGCCCCCTTGACGACCCAGCGCAGATCGGTGCCGCTGTAGTTGCGCCCGAGCATGATCACGCCGCCGGGGTGCAGCGGGTTGGCCTGCGGGGCGGTCGGAATCGACTGGAACTGCTCGGTCTCACGGTGGCCGCTGTAGACCAGCGCGCGCAGCGAGTGGTTGGCGCCGAGCCGCTGTTCATAGACGAGACCACCTTGGAACTGGTCAACCGTTTTGCGCGTGTTGAAGCTGTTGGCCACCGGGTCAACACCGCGCGGGTTGGCTTCAAACTGCGCGCGGGTGAGGCCGAGCGGGTCTTCGGCCTTTGGCAGCGACAGGCTGTTGGCGAGCAGCGTGAACTTGCTGTCGGCATTGGGCGCGAGCGTCAGTTTCACGTTGCCAAGCGTGCGCTCAGCGGCGCTGTGATCGCGGTAGCCGTTGGTCGTGAAGCGGCTGGCACTGGCCACGTAACCGACGTTGCTGGTGGAGCCGCTGAACTTGGCACTGAGGCGCAGCGCGCCGTCGCTGCCTCCCGACATGCCGAAGCCGAGCGTCGGTGCGCCCGCGCCCTCTTCGCTGAAGACTTGGATCACGCCGCCCGAAGAGTTGCCGTAAAGCGCAGAGAACGGCCCCCGCAGCACCTCAATGCGGTCGGCCGAGCCGAGGTCGACATGGGAGATTTGACCTTGCCCGTCGGGCAGCGTGGCGGGAATGCTGTCAACGTACAAGCGCACGCCGCGAATGCCGAAGCTTGCACGTGCGCCGAACCCGCGCACCGAGATTTGCACGTCTTGCGCGTAGTTCTGCCGGTCGCGTGCCAGCAGACCTGGAACCGGGCCCAGGCTTTCGGAGATGTTGACCTGCGCGCGGTTGAGGTGAATGCCGTCGCCGCCGATCAGGTTGATCGACGCTGGCACGTCCAAGGCTGGGGTGTCGATGCGAGTGGCTGTGATGACCACAGGAGCGAGTTGTGTGCCGCTCTGAGCCTGGGCCCGCAGCGCCATCGGGATCAGCGAGAGCGCGCAAAGGCAGAGCGCGTTGCGCGTCGCGGTGTCGTGTTGTGTCATTGACTGAGCTGGCGCCGCCGCTGCCACCTCGCCGAACCCGTGGAGGAGAAGCATGCTGCCAACAGCATCGTTGGGAACGCCTCCGATTTTGCCTTTTGCCTTTTGCTGGCTTGCTGCCAGGGCAGGCACCACTCCACGACCGCCACGTTTGTGTGGTCGCCGTCAACGCGTTAGGCGACCTCGGCCAGCAGCATCGACGGCTGTTTGCTGTTGCTGCCGTTTGCTCCTGCGAGCGCCAGCATCGCGCTGGCGTCCAGCTTCGGGTGGTCGGCGCAGGCGCGCTCGGCGATCTCGCGCGCCAGTGCCTGGAGTTGCAGCGCCGATGCACGGATGCGGCTGCGGAACTGCGCGTCGTCCAGCGTGTCGCTCAGGCTGCGGTTGAGCTCGGCGAACCAGGGCAGGGCGGCTTGGTCGAGCATGACAGCCGGATTGCGTTTTTCGCTGCGCAGCGACCAGGCGCGCAGGAATTCTTGCACCGCCACATTGAGCTTCTGGCACTGCGCCAGTTCTTCTTTCAAATTCGACAGCGCGCCCAGGTCGGTGAGCCGGTTCTGAAAGAAGAATTGCGACAGCACGCCCCAGTAGAAGGCGTAGTCCCAGACCACCTTGACCGGCAGCACTTCGGGGTCGCCGAAGAGCGGGTACTGGTCGGTGTAGAGCGCCAGCGTGCTCTCGTAGAAAGAGTGAAACAGCTGGTCGTAAACGTGGGCGTGCGCACCCAGCCTCTGGCCCGCGCGGTCGAGCGCAATCAACTCGGTGATGTAGGTGTTGCCAATGGCGATGAAGTCACTGCCGGGGGAATAGAACGGGTCGAGGAACAACCCCGCCTCGCCGGTGAGGGCCCAGCGCTGGGCCGAGAACACCTGCTTGCAGCCGTAGGAAAAGCGTTTGAAGAACGCGAAGTCTTGCAGCAGCTCGCGCTTGCCGTCGAGCTCGTCGAAGAGCCGTGGCTGGTGCTTTGCCAACCAGGTCATGGCCTTCTCGAAGGTGTTCATCGTTTCGAGCGGGTGAATGCGCGGGTCGGCCACGATGCCCACCGAATGCGAGCCCGACGCGAGCGGAATCAACCAGACCCAGTAGCCCGCGCCGACCAGGTGGTTGGTCGACAACCAGCGCGCTTGCGGCTCGCAGCGTTCGCGCCATTCGGTGTTGTCGGTCCAGTCATCGATGGTGATGCGGTCCTTGATGCGGAACCAGATCGCGTGCGCAGCATGGGCGTTCGTCTCGGCCAGCCCGAGCTTGCGCTTGAGCAGCCCGGCTCGACCGCAGGCGTCAACCACCCAGCGCGCCGCCAGCGTGTGCTGTTCGCCCCCGTGTTGGTGCACCACGTGGTGGTCGCCCTTGTCTTCGCTCAATTCAATCTGGCGCACGATGGCGTTGTCGACGAACTTCACGCCCAAACGTTGCGCTTCTTCGGCCAGGAAGTTCTCGAAGATGCCACGGTCGAGCTGGTAGCTCGGCACCGAAAGAACCCGGCTCGCGCCGATCTCAGTGACCTGGTCGATGTCGCGCCGGCCTTCCGAGAAGAAGAAGCGAAAACCAAACTTGCGCAGCTGGCTGGTTTCAAGGTGGTCGGTCAAGCCGAGCACCTTGTCGAAGTAGTGCGCTCCGATCTCGACCGACGATTCGCCCACCTTGTGCGCGGCGATTGGCACGGGGTGCGAATGGCGCTCGAGCACCAGCACGTCGATCTCGGCGAAGCGCTTCTTGAGCTGCAGCGCGAGCGTCAGGCCGGCCAAGCCGCCGCCCATGATCAGCACGTCGTGGCGTCGGGTGTTGGTTTCCATGGGATCAGTGCGCGGGGCAGGTGGGTGCAACGTTCAGGGGCACCGATGATGACAGAGGCATGGCCAGCGGCGCTCAATCGTTTGCGGTGAGGGCAGCAAGGCCGGCTCATTATAAAAACGGCGCGCGGCGTGCGTTCCTCTAGGTCCTTGCAGGAGCGGAGGGCGCCGGAGTCGGCCTCAATCGTTTTTATACTTCCCCGCTTGTCAAACAAGGGGCTCAAGAGCCGCTGAGCTGCCTTCAGCCGGTGCGCGCCACCCGCCCCGTCAGCGGGTATTGCGGGTCGTTGTACCCCGCTGTAGAGGCATGGCCAGTCGCCACCAGCGCGCTGACGAAGGCCTCGTCTTCGGCGCTGAAGGGCGCGTGCAGCGCGTCGAGGTAATCGTTCCATTGCGCCAGTGTTTTCGGGCCACCGATCACGCCATTCACGAGGGTGTTGTTCCAGGCCCAGCCGAGCGCGAGCTGCGTTGGCGTGAGGCCGCGCGTGCGGGCATGCTCGGCCATTTTTTCGGCCAGCTCCAGCGATTCTGGGCGGAACTCTGTTTGCATGATGCGCGTGTCGTTGCGCGCTGCGCGCGAGCCTTCGGGCGCCGCCACACCGGGCTTGTATTTGCCGCTCAGCACGCCGCGCGCGAGCGGGCTGTAGACCACTGCACCCAGGCCGTAGTGCGCGCAGCAGGGCAGCAGTTCGGTCTCGATTTGGCGTGACATCGCGTTGTACGGCGGCTGGCAGACGATCGGCTGTGGAATGCGCATCGCGCTGCACATCTCAGCGACCCGGGCAACGCGCCAGGCGCGGAAGTTCGAGAGGCCAAAGTGATGCACCTTGCCGCGCTCGATCAATTGCGCCACGGCCGTCAGCGTTTCTTCGAGCGGCGTGCTGGCGTCTTCCCGGTGCAGGTAGAGCACGTCGACCCAATCGGTGTTCAGCCGCTTCAGGCTCGCGTCGACCGCGCTCATCATGTGCTTGCGCGACAGGCCGCGGTCGTTGGGCCCCGGCCCCATCGGGTTCGCAAGCTTGGTGGCGAGCACCCAGCGGTCGCGGTCGGCCGCGATCAGCCGGCCGGTGATGCGCTCCGACTCGCCCGCCGCGTAGGCGTTGGCGGTGTCGATCGCGTTGATGTCGGCGTCGCGCGATGCGTCGACGATGCTGGCGGCCTGAGCCCCATCGGTCTGGTCGCCAAACATCATCGTGCCGAGCCAGAGCTTCGAGACTTTCAGGCCGCTCGCGCCGAGCGGAAGGTAGGTGCTGGGGTGTTGGGGCATGGGCTTGTTCTCCGGGCCAATGGGGTCACACCCCTTAAAGATCAAACCCAGGGCGCTTTGAAATCAGAGGGGCATGGCAGCGACATTCTGGCCGCAATATCAGCATTCATGGGGCGTAGGCACATTGCCGACTACAGCACCGAACTGGCCGCGAGGTCAGGCATGGTCGGTATGTAGTCGGCCCATATATGGGCGCCTCCTCCTGAAACCGTTCTACTGTGGAGCGAACCAAGCAAGCTTCGCGCCCCTCGTGGTGGAGGGGCATCTCCCTAACCCCTGAACTGGAGCTCATCATGGAAGGCGAAGTCATTGGGGTGGACATCCCCAAGACAGTGTTCCAACTGCACTGGGGTGACGCCGACAGCGGCACCATCGAGAAATTGAAGCTCAGGCGTTCTCAGGTGCTGCCTTGGTTTGCGAACCGCTCGCCAGCATGCGTGGCGAAGGAGGCCTGCGGTGGCGCTCACCATTGGGCACGAGAGCTGATGAATCTCGGACACGAGGTTCGGTTGCTGCCGCCGATGATGGTTCGCCCCTTTGCGCATCCGAACAAGACAGACGCGTCAGACGCGCAGGGAATCTAGACGGCGAGCCAGCAACCTGGCGTGCGATTCGTGCCGGTCAAGGTCAAGGTCAAGGCGCGAGGCGCGCGGCGCAGCAGGTCATGCTGGCACTTCACCGGCTTCGCGCCCAACTCATGAAGATGCGCATCATGCAGACCCATGAAATTCGCGGCTTGCTCTGCGAGTTCGGAGTTGTGTTGCCCGAAGGTCACCGAGCGCTGCTCAATGAACTGCCCACCACTCTTCGCGACGCTCAGGAGCGGCTGCCCGCCATGTTGATCGATTGCCTGGACGAGCAGGTGCGACGCATCAACCAAATCGCCGCCGACATCTATGGCATCGAGCGAAAGCTCTCACAGCAGCTTCGCCAGACTCCGGCGTGCCGCACGCTTGCTGAGATTCCAGGAGTTGGACTCCTGACGGCTACAGCCATCGTTGCGAGCAAGGGCACTCCGACTTCGTTCGGCAATGCACGTGAATTCTCCGCCTGGATCGGCCTGGTACCACGCCAGACGGGCGCCGGCGGTAAAGTGAGTGAGGCAGCTGGGCATCAGCAGGCGGGGCGATGCGTACCTGCGAACACTCCTGATGCACGGAGCGAGGTCGATTGTCAGAAGCAATAGAGGGGGCGCTTGGCCGTGGCTGGTCGAACTACTGAAGCGCCGGCCATACAGCGTGCCTGTCGCAGCCGTCGCAAACAAACTGGCCAGAACGATTTTGGCAGTGCTGGCAAAGGGTCAACCCGGGCGACCCGATACATGGCAAGCCGATCAACTGACAGGGACGAGCTCACCATTCGGGTTGAAGGAGAGCAAGCGGACCCACGCGTGGGATGGGCCAACCAGGTTGGACCGGGACGAGGACACTCCAATCGTCGGCCAGAGCTCGAAGCTCGCTTTGCAGATCGGAGACTCGTCGGCGAATGTCATCAGGGCCAGCGGGCTTCATCGGCCTGCGCAACAGGCCGGATATAAGACTACAGCCCTGCCTCCTGCTTCATCACTCGAAATAATCCACTGGTCATCCGGGAGGCGCCCATACAGAGGCCGACTCATTAAACGCGTTTATGAACCGACGGGACTTGACAGGAAGCTCACTTGAGATAGACCGCCCACAATTTGTGCGCCGCGCCACCCGGCACACCCGCGGGGTTGGTCGCCGACGGCAGCGTCGTGAAATTGTTGGTGGTGACCGCCAGCGCCAAGCCACTGGGGGCCAGCAGCAGCTGCGTGGCTGGGGTCTCGAACAGGTTGGACGGTATTCCCAACACATAGTCGCCGCTCACCGCTGTGCCGGTGCCAGGCGCGCCCTTGAGCACTTTGTCCTGCGCGTAGCTGTAGTAGCCCCACTGGCCGGGTTGACCGCCCCAGTCGATGCCGATGTAGTCACCTTTGCGATTGAAGGCGTAGGTGCCGCCTGCTTGGTCCCCCCCGCAGTAGGCCGGCAAGTTGCGCGTGGCGCTCCAGGTGCCCGCGCGCCAAACGGTGATCTTGCAACCCGAGATGAGCAAGAACTCGCCATCGGGGTGGTCCGTGCTGACCAGGCCCGTGTCGCCCCAAAGCGTATAGGCGGTGGTGTCGTAGGTCAGCCACTGCCGCGAGGCCGGCGAGTAGACAGTGAGCCTGCCTGGATTGTCTCGATTGTTCGAGCCATTGTTCCAGGTGTAGGCCGCAAAGCCGTTGCCGCTAGTGCGAAGCTCGTAAACGCGCGGGCCGGCGTCGACACTGCTTTCTCCGCTCAAGGTGGCCGACGTGACCGATGTGCTTGAGCGTATATGCGTCGCGTAAGACGGAAAGCCGGTTGAGGTGCCGGCTGCAAACACAGTGCCTGCGTCGTCAAGCTCGGCTGACAAATAGTCCGCGAACGGATCCGTGCTCTGCGCGTTGGAATAAAACCCTCTTAGCCAAACGGCTCGATACGCAGCTTCGTCAACATTGCGAATGGCCAGCGTGGTTGAGGCCAGGTACGGGTCAGGCGAGAGCGGGTAGTAGCTCGGCAGCGCCAACACGACGTCGCCGCGCGCATTGATGCGGGCGAAGTGATCTTGTGCCGCCAGAACCGGCGCCGAGCGCACGCGCACGGCAGGCTCCCAGCGTGCGTCGGAGGCCAGGCGTCGGGAGGCGTACAAATATCGGCAGTTCTTGCCCGCAGGTTGGGCCTCGAAGGGTGCATCGGCTCCGCAGGGTTGCTCTGTCATCCACGACACCACCGCGTGCCCGGTGCCTGACACCGCGATGCGCGGACGAAAGTTGCCGGTCAACAAAGGCGCATCGGCATCCAGCACCTCTGGCTCCGTCCAGGTGGGGGTTCGATCCGCAGCACCGGATTCGCCTTGCACCACGTACACCGCCATGCGGCCACTGGCGTCGGGTTGGCGCCATGTGATGACGGCACGGCCATCGTCGGCGAGGCCGGCATCAAAAGCCGGCTGATCCGAAAAGTAACCCACCGCGCCCGTGCTGCCGTTGAGCGCCTGGGGGCTTTGCCAGCTGCGGCCAAGCAAGTTCGCGGTGGACGCTGAGCCGGTGGCCGCCGCGGCTGGGCCCGCGGTCACCAGACAGGCCGAGAGGCTGCCGGCCTTGGGCTTGATGAGCAAGCCATTGGCGCTGGCCGGTTCGCCACTGGACTGGTAATACAGATTCACCTCTTTGCCCGAAGCAATGCCAATCGACCAAGAGATGGCAAAGCCGGCAGCAGTGCTGGCCGCCTTCTTTTCGAACACCGCACCCGAAGACAACACATTCAGCTCGACGCGCACAGCCTGCGTGCCAACGATGTAGTTGGCCACGCCGCTGTCGCTGTTGTAGTTGAAGGCGCAGTAGGCCCCGGTGTCGGCCGTGGTGCTCTCGTACAGCCCACCCATACACGCCACCGATTCATTGATGGTGAGAGTGGTGGGGCACACCGAGAGATGGGCTTGCAGGCTTCGCGCAGGGGGCGTAGAGGCGCCACCGCCATCATTTCCTGTGGGCGTGGGCGTGGGCGTGGGCGTGGCAGTGCTGCTGCTGCCTCCACCGCAGCCTCCAAGTTGGGTCAGCAGTGCGGCGGCCAAAGCAGTGACCATGAAAGACCGAAAGCTTCGGTGACGACTGGCGGCGAGGGACGAAATGGAAAACATGAAAGAAAACTCCTGTTGCAAAGGGTGGGGTGATTGCTGGAGCGACGCAATACCGGCACCCGGCGCGGGCACGCGCACGTTCAGTCGAACGCGATGCTCACCAGCTTCGGTTCCCTATGGGCCATGTACCCGACGAGCGGCAGCCCGGTGACCAGCAGGCATAGCGCTTTGGGGTTGGTTTCACCTCACACGCTATCGCGCTCCGCTGATCACCCTGCGGGGTCTTTGGCATGAGGCTTCTATCGAAGCGGTCGCGTTCCCGGCAATCAGCTTCCCCCGGGCGGTGGCGCTAAAAGATGGCTCGGCGTATCAGGTTAGGCCAGTAGCCGATGGGGCCGAGAACGAGGGCGGCCGTGCCGGATTCGTTCTTTACCGTCAGGGGGACATAAGAAAGTGCGCCGAAATCCTTGGCGACCACCGGCGTAGTTCCTTGGCCCAAGTTGCCAACACCGCCGTCATAGCCCCAAACCAGCAAACTGCCGTCGCTGCTGAGTGCCAACGAGTGGCTGTAGCCAACACCCAGGGAAACTATGTCGCTGAGCTGCCCGATGCCCGCCGCATTCACCGCCGGCGCGGGGCTGGCTGAGCTGTTAACGCGAGGGTGGTTGGCCCCATCGGCCAACTCACCGCGCTGGGAATAGCCCCAACTGAAGACTTTGCCGCTCCCATCGAGTGCCAAGCTGTGACTGCCACCGGCTGCCACCATCTTGACGCCGCTCCATGCGACGACTTCGCTGCCTGGCGCTTTGACGAAAACGGCGGTTGGTTCACCGGGCCGACCGTTGATCTTGTCGTCGTTTTGTCCCAACTCACCCCACGCGTTGTGACCCCAGGCGTAGATCTGACCGGTAGACGTCAACGCCAAGCCGTGGATAAAGCCCGCCGAAATGGAGGTGATGTCACTGATGGGTTGTTTGTTGGCCTTGTCGATGACAAAGCCCGGCACCTCGGCCGATACCGAAACACTGCCTTGACCCAAATTGCCCGAGCTGCTGCCAAACCCCCATGTCATCACTCGCCCATCGGCCAACAGGGCGGCAGTCCATTGAAAACCTGCGGAAACGGCCACGGCTTTGCCCGGCAGCGGCACCACGCCAGGCACGTTGGCGGGGTCCGCGCCAGGTTGTGCAGAAAATGAGCCCCACGAAAACACCGTGCCGTCATCTGCCAGCGCTACCGCGTTGCCGTCACCGACCGACACCGAAACGATCCGCTGCAACGTGGCGTTGCCGGTGGCGTCGAGTACTTTGGCGGGCAGCGGGTCGCCGTTGTTGGCAACACGACCCAGCGCGCCAGGGTTACCCCAGGAATACACCTCGCCATCTTCCGTCAGGGCCAACGCTGAATATCCGCCGGAAGACGCTGCAACGATGCCGCTCAACACGCCCTGACCCGAAGGCGATTTCACTGCCGAAGGCAACGACACGCTGGCCAACTCACTGCCGCGCTTGCCTTGACCCAAAATTCCTTCGCGGGAGTTAGCGCCCCATGCCAGCACCCGGCCATCGGGCGTGACCACCAGGTTTGAGTTCTGCGTGTAGCCGTTGGTGCCGATGGGATGTGGCTGAGGGATCACCTTGAGGCTGGCTTTGGCGCTGATGCCCCCCGCCGACACGGTGACGATTTGCGAGCCCAGGCGCAGGCCCTTCACGGATGAACAGTCTGCGGCAACTTCCATCGCGACGGGGGTGTCGCTGACACAGGTCAGCGCGCCCGTGACGGCTGCGCCGCTGGCATCGCTCAAAGCGAATTTGGCGCCGGCGCTCAAGTTCCACGCGGTTTTGCCATTGGCTGGGGTGACTGCGGTGGCCTTGGGTGTTGAACTCGGTGCCGGCAGTGCCGAGGCAACATTGTCAGTGGAACCACCGCCGCCACAACCCGCCACAGCGGCCGTGCCGAGCAAGAGCGTGGCGATGAGCCGCCAAGAAGGGGAGCGTTGAACGATAAACATTTGTTTCCTAAAGATATTGGCGACAACTGCGTGTCGGCCTTGCTCGGAGAGCGGCCGCCGTGCTTCGTGGCGCTCACCGAACGGCGGAGGGTTCACTTTCAATGGCGGACTCACTTTTTGGTGCCCACCCTGCGGTGGTCTCTGGTGCTGCGCTTTTCTCGCTGCGGTGCACCTTGCATCCGACAATCCCAGACGCTAACCGGGCGCCGCGCAAACGTAAATTACCCCTTGGTACGAGAGTGCACGCCCGCAACGAGCCGAGTGCTATCCAGCGGTGCGCAGAAGTCGTTGGAGCGCGCTGGCGAGCGCGCTCACCTGCAGCGGCTTGGCCAGCACCGTAACGCCGAGCACGTTGGCCGCCGAGACCGGCACCTTCAGGTCTGCGGTCACCAGCAACGCGGGGAAGTTTTCACCCACCTCTGCGCGCACGCTGGCGATGGCGTCGAGGCCGGTGTCGGCGTCGCTGAGCCGATAGTCGCTGATGATCAGGTCGGGCGTGCGCAACTGCTCGTCAACGACTCTCAGCGCCGAAAGCGTCGAGCAGGCGGTCAGCACGTGGCAGTTGAATCCTTCGAGCAGCACACGCATGCTGGCCAGCACCACCACGTCGTCATCGATCAGCAACACCGATTGACCGCCCAGCAAGGAGATCAGGTCGGCGGCGGTGGTCGATTCAAATCGCCCCGGCGCCGCACCTAGCGGCAGCTGCACGGCGAACATCGAGCCGCGATCATTGCGCGAGCGCACCACCAGCGAGTGCCCCAGGCGCTGCACGGTGCGCTGCACGATCTTCAGCCCGAGGCCCGCGCCTTCGACACTGTTGTTGCCGTTGTTGCCGGCGCCGCCGCCAGCGGGATTCGCAGTCGGAGAGAACTCGTCGAAGATGCGCTGGCGCTGCTTCCTTGCCATGCCCGCGCCACTGTCCCAGACCTGCAACCACACGCAGCCTGAGCGCACCCGGCAGCGCAGGAGTACCCCGCCCTGCGCCGTGCACCGCACCGCGTTCGAGAGCAGAAGGGCGATCAGGCGCTGAAGCTGAAACTCGTCGCTGACGACCCGAAGGTTGCTGCGGATCACCGTCAGCCCGATCCCTTTGGCCGCTGCCTGGGATTCGAACTGGCGCTCGATGCGATCGAACAGTGGGTCGAGTGGGACCGGTGCAATCTGCAACGGCAGGCCGGCGTCGTCGAGTGTCGATGCGGCAAGGAGTCCAACGAGCATCTCGTCCATCGCCTGCACCGATGAGTTGATTTGCGCGAGCACGGCGCCCCGGCTGCCCTCGTGGCCACGCAGTGCTTCGCTCAACAGAGCGATCGACCGCATGGGTTGGCGCAGATCTTGGCTCACCGCTACGAGAAAGTTGGTCTTGGCCCGGTTGGCATGCTCGGCTTCGAGGCGTTGGTCTTCAACTTCTTGCAGCAGCGCCGAGCGTTCCTCGGCGTCCAATAGGGCTTGCGTCAACAGGGCGTTTTGGACCTGCGCCAGACGGATCATCAGCGCAGTGACGAGTACGAAGCCCAGGCCGATGGCGACGTTGTTCAAGCCGCCGCATGAAACCAGCTTGATGCCGGTCAGCAGCGCACATGGCACGACGAGCCACGAGATGGCTGGGCGGTAAGACACCGCGACAGCCAGCGCTCCGACAACCACGAACAACAGGCCCATCGCCATGTAGGGCGCGAAGCTGCACGCTGCGTCGGGAAATGCAAAGCCGACAGACCCCCACATAACGCCGGTCATGAAGCCAATCCGACCAAAGCGCGCTTCCCATGGGCGCAGTGCGTCGTCGCTCGGCATTTCGGCCGAGTACCTTCGCGCGTCCGCTACGTTGGCCGCAAGGCACGCAAATGCTGCCGTGCCCCACAAGAGAACCCCCACCCCCGGGCTGATGGCCCACAGGGCCGCCAGCCACAGCGCCGTGCCGGCACCGGCCGCCCACCGGGCGGCGTCTGCCTGCGCGGGTGAACTCGGGTGCAGCCCAAGGAACTGGCGGCGGGCGATGTGGCGGCGGATGCCGGTCGCGTTGACCGCGAGTGAGATGTCGGGCAGGTCTTGCCACGGCGTGACAAGGTCGACGGCGATCCCGCGCAACCAGGCCACCGCGGAGCCCGGCCAAGGCTTGATCTTCATGCGGGGAGCCGCTCTGCCTGATTGATTGGCCGGTCTTCATCGATGCAGTCTGCAGCCAGCGGTACGCCAACGGCAAACACCGAGCCGCGACGCACGCGTGATCGCAACGTGATCGGATGCGCCAGATGCTGTGCCAGACGCTGCACGATTGACAACCCCAGGCCGAGCCCCTGTTTGCCGGTATGCGCCCCGCGAGCAACTTGAAAGAACTCGTCGAAGATGCAGTGCCGATGTTCGCGCGCGATGCCCACCCCGCTGTCCCAGACCTGCACCCAGGCCGAGCCCGCCCGCACCCGGCAACGCACCAGCACGCAACCGCGTGGCGTGTAGCGGATTGCGTTCGACACCAAGTTGGCCAGTAGCCGCTGAAGTTGGAAAGCGTCGCTCACGACGCGAGCCGTGCTTGGGGCGATTCGCAGCTCGACGCCTTTGGCAAGGGCTTGTGCAGCGAACTGCAACTCAATGCGCCCGAACAGGGCACCCAGGTCGAGCGGCGCAATCTGCAGCGGCAGGTTTCCGCCATCGAGCGCCGAGACCTCGAGCAGCGCACCGAGCAGGTTGTCAATGGCCTGCACTGACGCGCCGATTTGCCCGACCAGATCGGCGTGCGCGATCAAGGGCCGGCACAGTGCGCCGGTCAACAACGCGATCGAATGCATCGGCTGGCGCAGATCGTGGCTCACGGCCGCCAGAAAATTTGTTTTGGCCCGATTGGCATGCTCGGCTCGCAGGCGCTGATCTTCCAATTCGCGCAGCAAGATCAGGCGTTCTTCGGCTTGAATTTGGGTGCGGGTCATCAGTGCGTTTTGCATCCGGACAAAATGAGTCGCGAGCGCGACCGCCACCACAAAGCCGAGACCAATGGTGACATTCAATGCGCCACCGCGGGCGACCAAGCTGAGGCAGGTCATTGCCGCGCAAGGTACCGAGTGCCAGATCGTGCTCGGCCGGTACACGACAAAAAGACTCAACGACCCGACCATCACGAACAGCAGGCCGATGACCAGGTACGGCATCAGCTGTTCGGCCTGCACTGGAACAAAGAATCCGACTGATCCCCACGCCAAACCCCCCACGAAAGCGACACGGCCCAATCTGGACTCCCAGGCGCGAAGCGCGTCATCGGGTGGCGTCTCGCGGACAAACCGTTTTGTTAGTGTCGCAATGCGCGCCAGGACCGTCGAGACTGCCAACCCCCATAGCAGCACGGCAGGCCCAGGGTTCGTGACCCACAGCACCATCATCCAGAGCCCGATGCCCACCGCAGTAGCCATGACGTTGGCCGTTGACTCCCGCATGAGCTCGCGGAATTGCCGACGAATGATCCGGCGGCGCAACTCGCTCGCACCGAGGGCCTGCGGAAGATCAGGCAAGACCCGCCACGGAGCGGAGAGATCCGTTGCCAACGCGCGAAAGTGCTTCTGCAGCACGTGCGGCATGGCTGTCATGCGCGCGCCGCGCTCAATCGAGGCTGAGTTCGAGGCGTCTGACCGCAAGAATCGCCCCCACGCGAGATGTCACGTTGAGGGCCTTGAGGATAGGCTTCACGTGGGCCTTGACGGTCGATTCGGTCACCCCGAGATCGCGAGCGATCAGCTTGTTTGGCCGGCCCTGAATGATGAGCTTGAACACCTGGCGTTGCCGGCTGGTCAAGGCCAGCTCGCACAAGCGCTGCTTCACGACGTGCGATGGCGTAGCCGGCACATCGATTGCATCCAGGACCGTTGGCGGCAGGCAAATGGCACCGCGAAGCACAGTCTCAAGCGCCGCGTGCAGCGCTCGAGATGAAGCGCTCTTGGGGATGAAGCCCATCGCCCCGCACTCCAATGCCGCGAGCACCGTTTGCCGATCTGACAGGCCCGACACCACCACCACTGGCAAGCTGTCGTGCGCACGTCGAAACGCGGTAAGTGCATTGGTTCCGCATGGGCCCGGCAAGCCCAGGTCGAAAAGCACTAAGCTGATGTCCGCGTGCTGCGCGGCAGCGAGCAGTCCGGTGTCGAGATCGCGTGCTTCGATAGTCTCGACATTGGGGTCGAGTTGCTGGAGCAGAAGCTTGAGCCCCTCGCAAAACAGCGCGTGGTCGTCGATGAGCAGAATTTTCACGGGGTCGTCTGGGTGGAGCTGTGATTGAGCGGATTGTCTCGGCACTACGACAGCCCGCCGTTGTGGGAACACCCCCTAACTACATCTTCAGATCACAGTACGGACCGTGACCGCGTTGGTTTATAAGGGCCATCCAAGTTCACAGCACCGCGGCAGGTCTTGCAGGAGCGAAGGGTCTTGCCCTCTAACGCATAGGTCTGACCTTGCCCCTGGAATCCGTACCCCATAACCGAGTCACGAATTGACTTGCCTTGGTTGATTGGCAAGCCAGTCTTGCTCGAACTTCATCGGGCTGACGTATGCCAGCGTCGAGTGCAACCGGGCCCGGTTGTACCAG
>JBBRPV010000009.1:0-73509 GCA_038227445.1 Burkholderiales bacterium
GTGTTGCGGCTGCCGACATTTTTTCTCCTGAAGTCCTGATTTTTGGAATGTTGGGGTTTTTACTTCGCGACGCCGGAGACAAGCACCCAGTTCACGAGCAGCAAGAGCGCCGTGATGAAAATCGCGGCACCGATTACGCCAGCAATGACCACATGCACCGGGTTTAGCTGGCTCACATCTTTTTCATGTTCGCTCGACTTGCGCACACCAAAAAACGACCAAGCCACCGCACGCGCCGTCTGAAGGAACGAACCTTTGCTCTGCACGGCCTGCTTGAGGTCGTCATCAGCCTGACTCATGAACGTGCCTTGGCGGCCACGACAACTGCCGCCTGAGCCGCCGCCTCCGGGGCCGCCGGCACCTTGCCACCCACCTCGAAGAAGGTGTACGAAAGGGTGATCGTTTTGACGTCTTTCGACAGCTTCCGGTCAATCACGAAAACCACTGGCCATTGTTTGGATTCACCCGGTTTGAGCGTGTATTCGTTGAAGCAGAAGCACTCGATTTTTTTGAAATAAGGCATCGCCTGCATCGGCGCATAACTTGGGATCGCCTGCGCCGCCATCGTGCGGTTCTGGGTGTTCCGGAATTCGTACATGACGGTCGTCAGCTGACCCGGGTGAACTTCAACCGAGCGCTGGGCAGGTTTGAACTCCCATGGCCCACCCGTGTTGGCGTCAAACTCGATCGTGATGGTGCGACTCAGGTCGATCTGCGTGTTCTTGTCGAAGGCCACACCGCCCTCGATGGTGCTCAATTCCGACAGCGATAGCACGTTGATTCCAAGCGCCGTGCAGACCGCGCGATAGATCGGCACCAGCGCATAGCCGAAGCAGAACATCAGGGCGGTCACCACCATCAGCTTGCGCACCATCCGCCGGTTGTCGCCGATCAGCGAAGCAGCGCCAGCCGTAGCTCGGGGGGTCGACGTTTCATACATAGCTCAGCTGCAGGCTCGCTATTACATTCCGAGCACGGCGCTCTTGATCACGAAGCCAAGGAAGATTGCGACCGCAATCGACCCCAGCGTCAAGCCGAAACGCACGTTTTTCTTTCTTTGTTCGGGCGTCATTGCCGGTTCCCTGCTCACTCGCTCAAGCGAGGATTTTGGTGCCGGCCACGTTCAGCTTGGGAGGCTGCTCGAAGGTGTGAAACGGCGCCGGCGACGGCACTTCCCATTCCAGGCCTTCGGCACCTTCCCAGGGCCGCTGCGGTGCCGGTTCACCCTTGCCGCGCATCATCGGCACGACGATGAACAGGAAGAAGTAGACCTGCATGGCACCGAACCAAAACGCGCCTAGCGACGCGACCATGTTGAAGTCGGCGAACTGCATAGGGTAGTCGGCATACCGGCGCGGCATGCCGGCCAGCCCGAGGAAGTGCATTGGGAAGAAGGTAACGTTGAACGCAATCAACGAACCCCAGAAGTGAATCTTCCCGCGGGCCTCGGAGTACATCACGCCTGTCCACTTAGGACCCCAGTAGTACACCCCGGCGAACAGCGCGTAGAGCGAGCCGGCCACCAGAACGTAGTGGAAATGAGCGACAACGTAATAAGTGTCTTGCAGCTGAATATCGACTGGTGCCATCGCCAGGATCAAGCCGGTGAAGCCACCCATCGTGAACACGAAAATGAAGCCCACCGCGAAAAGCATAGGCGTCTCGAAGGTCATGGAACCGCGCCACATCGTCGCGATCCAGTTGAAGATCTTCACGCCAGTGGGCACCGCGATCAACATGGTCGCGTACATGAAGAACAGCTGGCCCGTGACCGGCATGCCGGTCGTGAACATATGGTGGGCCCAGACGATGAAAGACAGGATAGCGATCGATGCGGTGGCGTACACCATTGAGGTGTAGCCGAACAGACGCTTGCGTGCGAAGGCGGGAATGATGGCGCTGACGATACCGAATGCCGGCAGGATCATGATGTAGACCTCTGGGTGGCCGAAGAACCAGAAGATGTGCTGATACATCACCGGGTCGCCGCCGCCAGCGGGATTAAAGAAGTGCGTGCCGAAGTGGCGGTCCGTTAGCGTCATCGTGATCGCACCGGCCAGCACTGGCATCACGGCGATCAGGAGGTAGGCGGTGATCAGCCAGGTCCAGCAGAACAGCGGCATCTTCATCAGCGTCATGCCGGGCGCGCGCATGTTGAGGATCGTGACGACGATATTGATCGAACCCATGATCGAACTTGCGCCGAGGATGTGCATCGCGAAGATGCCTGCATCCATTGACGGGCCCATTTGCAGCGTCAAAGGCGCGTAGAGCGTCCAGCCAGCAGCCGGTGCACCGCCGGGCATAAAGAACGAGCCCACGAGCATGCCACCAGCGGGGATCAGCAGCCAGAAACTGAAGTTGTTCATCCGCGCGAACGCCATGTCCGGCGCACCGATCTGCAGCGGGATCATCCAATTCGCGAATCCGACAAAGGCCGGCATGATCGCTCCGAACACCATGATCAGCCCGTGCATGGTGGTCAGCTGGTTGAACAGCTGCGGGTTGAAAAACTGCAACCCCGGCTGAAACAGTTCGAGGCGAATCAGCATTGCCAGCACGCCGCCCACCATCAACATGGCGAACGAGAACAGCAAGTACATCGTGCCGATGTCTTTGTGGTTGGTGGCGAATAACCAACGTCGCCAGCCCGTGGGCGCACCGTGGTGATCGCCATGGGCGTGGGCGTGGCCGCCGTGTTGGTCAATGACTGCACTCATGGCACTTCCCGTTCTTTAATTCTGAAATCTCGTAGATGTTCTTTACGCAACCGGTGTGGCGAACGCTCACTTGCGCTCGGCGACGATCTCTGCGGGCTGCACAATCTGCCCCGTTTTGTTCGACCAGCTGTTTTTCGTATAGGTGATAACGGCCGCCAGTTCGGTGTCGCTGAGCTGCTTCCAGGACGGCATGGCGCCATTGTTTTGTCCGTTGAGCAACACGTTTACTTGCTTGGCGTGGTCGGCATCGAGCACCACAGCCGCGCCGTCTAGCGCCTTGATCGGGCCACCGCCTTTGCCGCTGGCCTGGTGGCATGCAGCGCAATTGGCGGCATAGACCTTCTCGCCCCGGGCCAGCAGGTCAGGCAGCGTCCAGACCCTCGCAGGGTCGTCCGCAAGTGCGGCCATTTCTTTCTTTTTACCATCGACCCACGCCGAGTAATCCGCTTGCGATACGACCTTCACGTGGATCGGCATATAAGCGTGCTCTTTGCCGCAGAGCTCCTGGCACTGCCCATGGTAGTCGCCGATCTTCTCGGCGCGGAACCACGTGTCGCGAACGAAACCCGGAATGGCGTCTTGTTTGATACCGAACGAATTGATCGCAAAGGAATGGATCACGTCGTTCGCCGTCGTGATGACGCGAATCTTCTTGTCCACTGGCACGACCAGCGGCTTGTCGACCTTGAACAGGTAATCGTCTCCGGATGGCTTGCCAGAGTCGGACATCTCGCGTTGCGCGGCATCCAGGGTGGAAACAAATCCTATGCCCTCACCCTCACCCTTCAGGTAGTCATAACCCCACTTCCACTGGATTCCGGTGACCTTGATGGTCAGGTCGGCTGCACTGGTGTCCTTCATCGCCACCACCACCTTGGTGGCCGGCAGTGCCATGCCGATAACGATGATGAACGGCACGATGGTCCAGACAATCTCGACCGTGGTGCTCTCGTGGAAGTTGGCCGACTTCGCGCCCCTCGACTTTCGGTGCTTGAAGATCGAATAGAACATGACCCCGAACACGCCCAGGAAAATGACCGTGCATATTACAAGCATGAAGTAGTGCAGCCAGCGCTGGTCGGCTGCGATGGAGGTCACAGGTGGGTGCAGGTCGAGCTGATTGACGGCCGGGCCACCAGGCAGGTTACCAACCGCCACTGCCGCATGGCTCGCCAGCAGAGCGCCCAGAGTGAGGCTCAACTCGGCGACCCGCTGCCCAGCCTTGCAAATGATTGCTTTCATCGTGTTCATGGTTGAAATTTCAGTTTTTTCTCAGAGTGAGCCAAGCGACTGCCAGCGTCGCAAGGTCCACCGCAATTCGTCTGCTAGCTGGCGACGCAGCTCGGGTCGAACGAAGCGGCCCACGCAAATACGCAGCCCCTGGCCCGACAACTCGACCAGCGAACGGTCGTGCAACACGGGCTCTACACGAACCCACGACGGTACGAACTCGACCCGTTCGAGGCGCGTGCCGGAGGTGAACTCGACGGTCAAAAGACCGCTCTGCAAGCAAATGTGCTCGCTGTCAGTGGCGTGGCGGCCGTAAGCGATCAGCGCGATTCCAACCGCCAACACTTCGGCCCAGGCGAAGGGCAGCACTAGCGTGGCACCCTGGTACCAGAACAAACCACCGATGGTGAGCGAGAGGAGGCACAGAGAGGCTAAGAACCACAACATCTGGCGCGGTGTGACCGAGCAGTTGCGCTTGAGCATCCATTGCACCGAGCCTTCTCCCGCGGTCGACTCGTGTCCGAAGCGCAAGGGCTTCGACCCCGACGCTCGAATCATTGCGGGTTGATTGAGGGTTGCTGACATCCCGCGCCGAGTACCTTGTAATTCTGCCAATTAAACGATTCTTGAGTCCGCCTGAGCGGTCAGCGACACCGCGTTGGAGTCTTCTTGTTGTCCTCCCCATGCGCAGCCCCCAAATTTTAGCTCAGAGGCCATGGCCTTTGCCGGAACTCGCCCGCCCGACCCTTAGCATCGCGCGCATGTCGTCTAGGGACACGGTCGTCGGCTGATCGGCACGTAAGCGCGGAGCCACTTTGAAGGCATGCCCGTAGGCCACTTCGAAACTCAAGCCAAGCTTGCCGTCGGCGCCTTTCAACGATAAGAGCTCATGTTCCAGGTCTTGACGCCAGCCCGGCGTGCGCAACCCAGCGTTGCGGTCGGGCGCGGTGTTCCCGCCAAGCGAGCGCAGCTCGTTCAGCAGCGCGGCAGGGCTTTCCCATTGCAGAGTGAGCGTTTCCTGGTCCATCACCGGATCGGCGAAACCCGCCTGAACCAGCATGTCGCCCAGGTCGTGCATGTCGACGAAGCCAGGCGTGGGCGCCGGCCAGCCTAGGCGCGCGTAGAGCGCCCGCAGTTCGCTCAGCGTGCCTGGCCCAAGACACGAGAACATCACAAAACCGTCTACGCGCAAAATCTGCTGCCAGCGCTGAAACAGCGCCGGCGGGTCGACAACCTGGTGCAGCATCATGTTGGACCAGACGAGCTGCGCTCCTGGAGGAATGAGCTGCGATTGCTCGATCACCTCGACCGCACCTCCGCCCCAGCGATTCGGTGACCACCAGGGCCGGCGCGTCGCAACGCGGCTGCGCTCGGCCCAGATCGCATTGGGCTCGACGACCCAGCGCTGCGCCTTCGGGTAGGCCCGATCCAACGCGCCACCGCCAGCGCCCAGGAAGCCCCACCAGTCAAGCACGAGTTCGGGTTTGAGCAGGATGACCTGCAGCTTTTCGGCCATACGCCGCGCCACTTCTCCATGCAGCCACGGTGCGTCGGCGTTGCGTGCCATTCGCCGCAGCGCTGCATTCACTGCCACGCTATCGAGGCGCCGGGCGTTGGCAGGTTTGGTCGTAGACATCGTGGTGGCCAGTATATTGAGCCGATGCTGTTCAGCCGCCTGCTCGATGCCATTGCCACAACGCCTAGCCTGTGCGCGGTGTGCCACGACTGGGGCGAGCAGCGGGTATGCGCATTGTGCGTAGCGCGGTTCGCGCCCGTGTTGCCCCGCTGTGAGCGCTGCGCGATCGAGGTGCCCGCGGGGGTGAGCACCTGTGGCGCATGCCTCACCGGCCCGCCCCTGTTCGAGCGCACGCTCGCCGCCGTCGACTACGCCCACCCCTGGGACAGCCTGATCACGCAATTCAAGTTCCATGCCGCACTCGACCTCGCACCCGCGCTCACACAGCGTCTTCTCGACACTTTCCACCTCACCGATCAGCCCTCGCCCGCTCTACTTCTGCCGATCCCGCTGAGCCCGGCACGCCTGCGCGAGCGCGGCTACAACCAGGCGTGGGAACTGGCGCGCCGGCTCGCACGAAAGGTCCATTGCCGAGCCGATGCCAAGCTGCTATTGCGCGTGAAAGACACAGCGCACCAGCTCGCACTGGCGCCCGACAAACGCGCTGGCAACGTGCAGGCTGCATTCGCGGTCGAGCCGCGGCGGCGCGCCGAGCTGGCGGGCGCGAGCGTCACGCTCATCGACGACGTGATGACCACCGGCGCCACCGCTTCCGAAGCCGCACGCGCCCTGCTGCAAGCCGGCGCGGCGCGGGTTCATGTATGGGTCGTCGCGCGCACTCCGCGCAAAGGCGATGCTTGAGCGCGTGCACGGCGAGAATCGGCGTATGTTCAACATAGTCCTCGTGCAGCCCGAGATCCCGCCGAACACCGGCAACGTGATTCGCCTGGCAGCCAACACCGGCTGCAGGCTGCACCTGATCGAGCCGCTCGGGTTTTCGATGGAGGACAAGCAGCTCAAGCGCGCCGGGCTGGACTACCACGAGTACGCCCCGGTGCGCCGGCATACATCTTGGGCCAGCTTCATAGGGGCCGAACTGCCCGATGCACAACGGCTGTTCGCTTTCACGACCCGCGGCAGCCGCCCGTTCGCCGCAGTGCGCTGGGAGCCGAGCGACTGGCTCGTGTTCGGCTCCGAAACCGCAGGCTTGCCAGAGGCTGTGCGCGACAGCATCGACCCTGCGCAGCGCGTGCGCCTGCCGATGCGGGCCGACCAGCGCAGCCTGAACTTGAGCAACACAGTGGCGATTGCAGTTTTCGAGGCTTGGCGCCAGAACGCTTATGTTGGTGGCGCGTAAACGTCTGGGTTCGCGCGTGGCATCGCGAAGTTGAGCCGTGCCGGGTCGGTGCTGATCTTGATCGTCCCCGCAGCGCCTTCACTCCCGTTTCACGCCGCCAGCCTTGATCACCTTGGCCCAACGCTCGCGTTCGCTCTTCATCAAGCCCGCCAGCGCTTCTGGGGCCGTGCCGGCGGCGCTAAAGTATTGGCCGAGGATCTTGCCCCGCGCATCGTCGGTCTTGATGATGCGGATCAACTCTCGCGACACCCGCTCGATGATCGGCATCGGCGTGCCGGCAGGGGCCAGCACCGCCTGCTACGAGATCGCCTCGAAACCGGCACAGCCCTGCTCAACGAAGCTCGGCAAGTCGGTTTGTTGTCGACGATCACGGTCTGGCCCAGTGCCAGACCGAGCGGCTCGGTCAGCAGGCGGGCGATGATGTCGGGCGAACTGCCGGGCGCGAACGGCACCACGGGCTTGATCGCGGCTCGGCCAGACTTGAGCAAACGATGGCCGCGCGAGCGTGGCGGCCGCAGCGGCCGACCCACGAAGGAACATGCGGCGTTGCATCGATTCTGCAGCCGTCAAATGTTCTCGGGCCGGGCACCGCGACCCATCAGCAGTTCCAGGGCTTGAGCGGGCGTGGCGCTGCCATTGAGTACCTGCACCACGGCCTGCGTGATCGGCATCTCGACGCCCAGAAGCTGCGCGCGGCGAAGCACCATCGGCGCGGTTCCCACGCCTTCGGCCACGTGGCCAAGGTCGGCCAGAATCGCGGGCAAACTCAGCCCCCGTGCAAGCAGCTGTCCGACCGCGCGGTTACGCGACAGGTCGCCGGTCGCAGTCAGTACCAAGTCGCCCAGGCCAGACAGGCCCATGAAGGTCTCGACGCGCGCGCCCAGCGCCACCCCACGGCGCGTCATTTCGGCCAAACCGCGGGTGATGAGCGCCGCGCGTGCGTTCAGACCTAGCGACATGCCGTCGGCAATGCCGGTGGCGATGGCGAGCACGTTCTTCACCGCACCGCCGACCTCCACGCCAATCGGGTCGGCGGAGGTGTAGACCCGCAGGTTGTCGCTGTGAAGCGCTTCAACTGCCTGCTCGCAGAGCAGGCCGTCCCTGCTTGCAGCCACGAGCGCGGTCGGGCGGCCTTGCGCGACCTCGATCGCAAAGCTCGGCCCCGACAGCACTCCGACACTTGAGCCCAGGCTCAAGCCCCGCGCGATCTCGTGGCCGAGCGCACCGGTGTTCGGCGCAAAGCCCTTGCACAACCACAGCACACCGCCGCGGTGTGGGCTTAGGCGACGCAGCACGCCGTCGAGCCCAGCCATCGGTGTGGCCACGATCACCAAGCCATCGGCCGCAAACGCGAGCGCTGCGTCGAAGTCGTAAGTGACTTGCAGCGCAGCGGGCAGCACCACCTCGGGCAGGTAGCGCATGTTGCGGCGCAGAGAGCGCATCTGCGCTGCCTGCGCCGGATCGCGCGCCCAAAGGCGCGTCGGGTGGCGGCTGGCGGTGCTCACCGCGAGCGCCGTTCCCCATGCGCCAGCGCCCAGGACGGTGAGGTTCATGCGCTTGCCTAAAAACGCAGGCCAAGCCGGGCGCGCCGGGTTTTCAGTTTGCGTTGGTGACGATGCCCGAGCCATTGCTCGGTGCAGCGCTGACGCCCTGCGCATGCTGAGATTCGTACATCGCCTGAAAGTTGACTTCGGCAAGCAAGACCGGCGGGAAGCCGGCGCGCGTACACACGTCGGAGACGATGGCGCGCAGATACGGATAAATGATGCCCGGGCAAGCGATGCCGACAATCGGCTTCAGCTGGTCTTCGGGAATATTGCGGATCTCGAAAATGCCGCCTTGCTTGGCTTCGACCAGGAACAGCACTTTGTCGTTGACCTTGGTCGTGACAGTGGCGGTGACCGTCACTTCGTACACGCCGTCGGCGATGGGCTCGGCACCGAGGCCGAGATTGATGTCGACTTGCGGCTGGCCCTGTTCGAGCAGGATCTGTGGCGAGTGGGGTTGCTCCAGCGACAGGTCTTTCAGGTAGATGCGCTGAATCTGGAACACGGGGCTCTGGGTATCGTCGGCCATGGGAATCTCGGGTTGGATGAGGGTACGCACGCAACATGCTGAGCGGAGCGCGTGATTATGGCCGAGCGGGTGCAAGGCTCAGAGGCGCGTCAGGCGCCCGCTAGCAGGGGCAGAAGTTCGCCGCGGCGGTCGAGCTCGACGAGGTCGTCGCAGCCGCCCACGTGCGTGTCGCCGATGAAGATCTGTGGCACGGTGCGTCGCCCGGTGATCAGCATCATCGAGCTCCTCTCGGCAGGCTCAAGGTCGACCCGCACTTCATTGATTTGCTCGACACCGCGCTGTTTCAGCAAGGCCTTGGCGCGCACGCAGTACGGGCAGCTCTGCGTCAAGTACATCTTCACCGCTTGCATGGCGCGCGCTCTGATCAGGCCGTCTTCTCGACCGGCAGGTTGGCCTCGCGCCACGCGGCCAGACCACCGGCCAAGGCCTGCGAATTTTCAAACCCGCGTTTCTTGAGGGTAGCCACCGCGCGGCTCGCACGGCTACCAGTCGGGCAAAGCACCACCAAGGGCAGCGACTTGTTCTTGGGCAGATCGCTCGTTGCTTCCAAGCTTGCCAGCGGCACGCTCTTCGCGCCCATGGCGTGGCCGGCAGCGTACTCGGCCGGCTCGCTCACATCAATCAGCACCGCTTTCTCGCGATTGATGAGCTGCACTGCGGCGCTGGCCGAAACCTTGCCGCTGCCACCTGCCCCTTTGTTGAGCATCGGCCAGATGAGCAACGCACCCGATGTGGCGGCAGCCAGAAACAAGAACCAGTTGTCGATGAAGAACTTCACAGGCGCGCCGATAGGTGAATGACAGAGCCGCGATTATAGAATTCATGCGCCATTCGCTGCGCGCGGTGCGCACCAATGCCCCACCCACTCTACGCAGACCCGGCCCATGCACAAGCTCGTACTGATTCGCCACGGCGAGTCCACCTGGAATCTGGAAAACCGCTTCACGGGCTGGACTGACGTGGAGCTCACGGCGCTCGGTGTGCAGCAAGCGCAGAGCGCGGGTCGTTTGCTCAAGTCCGAAAGCTACGACTTCGACGTGGCCTACACCTCGGTGCTAAAGCGCGCAGTCTGGACTCTTTGGCACGTACTCGACCAGATGGACCGCACCTGGGTTCCCGTGGTCAATGCCTGGCGCCTGAACGAGCGCCACTACGGTGCGCTGCAGGGAATGAACAAGGCCGAGACGGCGACGAAATTCGGCGACGAGCAGGTGCTGGTCTGGCGCCGCAGCTACGACACGCCGCCGCCGGCGCTCGACGCCGCCGACCCGCGTAGCGAACGCAGCGACGTGCGCTACGCGAAGCTCAAACATGGAGATGTGCCGCTCACCGAATGCCTGAAGGACACCGTCGCACGTGTGCTGCCACTGTGGAACGAGACGCTCGCACCGGCGATTCGCTCTGGCCAGCGCGTGTTGATCGCAGCGCACGGCAACAGCATTCGCGCGCTGGTGAAGTATCTCGATGGCGTGTCAGGCGCCGACATAGTCACCCTGAATATTCCAAATGGCATTCCACTCGTCTACGAGCTCGATGACGATTTGAAGCCGATCCGCAGCTACTACCTGGGCGACGCTGAAGCGGCTGCGAAAGCAGCCACGGCCGTGGCAATGCAGGGCAAAAAAGCTGATCAGATGAAAAAATCCGACACACCCGCTTAGGCGCGCCAGAGTCATCCACAGGCTCTGGGGCCTGAAGCTTCAGGCAGCGAGTGCGGCAGCGATGTCGCCATGCAGCTGCTCGGCCAGCGCACGTCGGTCGGCCAACGCCGTGCTTCGCGGTGGCAACAAGGCCACGCGCACGACCACCGCGTCTGCGCAAGCGACCATCCACAAACTCTGTGCCAGAGTCGTTGAGCCGATGTACTGGACCGCACGGCTGATCGCATGCGTGGCATCGCTAAAACGGATGGCGACCGGCTGTACCGGCGTCTTTGTCGATATGGCAGCCTGCAGCAAGTTCGCATGAAACGGAAGCAGTGCCTGACCGTCTGAAGTGGTGCCTTCGGGAAAAATCGCCACGGTGTCGCCAGCTTTCAACGCCTCGGCCATCGCGTGCACCACGCGCAAGGCGTCGCGCTTGCGCTCACGTTGGAGGTACAGCGTACCGCCCGCGTCGACCAGGTGCGAAACGAGGGGCCACGATTTAACGTCTGCCTTCGACACGAACCGTGCGTGCGGGCAGACCGCATGCACCGCCATGATGTCGAGCCAAGAGATGTGGTTGGCCACCAGCAGCGCGGCGCCGGCGACCGGCGCGCCATCGACACGCAGCGTGATGCCCATCAGTCGCAGCGTCTTCGTCGCCCACCACTGCACTCGCAACTGGCGCTCGGCCACGGGCAGCGCGCCGAAGCTCAGCAGCACGATCAACACACCGTGGGCAGCGTGCAGCACGCAACGCAGCAGCCGGCCAACCGCACGCAGCCGAGAGGTCATGCCTGCGCTTCGTAGGCGACGCCGCCAGAGACCACGGTGCAACGCACCCGGCCGGGCACTTCGTAACCACTGAACGGGGTGTGCCGACCCTGGCTCTTGAGGGCACCTGGAGCGACGATCCAGTGCGCTTTGGCATCGAACACACACAGGTCTGCGACACCGCCCTCAACGAGCCGGCCCGCGCTCGCAGACAGCGAACCGAGCGCATCACCGAGCACGGCAACCGGCGCGCTGGTCACGGTGGCGAGCGTGCGCGCAAGCGGAGAGTTCGTCTCGGCGCCCCACTTCAGCGCAAGGCTCAGCAGCAGTTCGAGCCCGGTCGCCCCCGGCTCGGCTTCGGCGAACGGCAGGTTCTTGGCATCGGCCGCCACCGGTGTGTGGTCGCTGGCCAATGCGTCGATGGTGCCATCTGCCAATGCTGCGCGAATGGCGTCACGATCACGTTGCTGACGCAGCGGCGGCGTGAGCCGCATCGAGGCATTGAAGTGGCCGATGTCGACATCGGTCAGGTGCAGGTGGTTGATGCTCACGTCGCAAGTCACTGGCAAGCCTTCGGCTTTGGCGCGGCGCACAAGCTCGATGCCGGCCGCGCTCGACAACCGGCACAAGTGCACGCGCGCGCCGGTGTCGCGCACCAGCTCGAACAGCGTGGCAAGCGCGATCGTCTCGGCGATCACAGGCACGCCCGACAGGCCCATGCGCGTGGCCAGCGGCCCCTTCGCCGCCACGCCATTGCTCAACCACGCGTCGGCCGGCCGCAACCAGGTTGCGTAGCCGAAGGTCGATGCGTATTGGAGCGCGCGGTGCAAGACAAGTGTGTCTTTGAGCGCGACCTCGGCCTGCGAAAAGCCGACACAACCAGCCTCGGTCAGCTCGGCCATTTCGGTCAGCACTTCACCCTGCAAGCCACGCGTCAGCGCACCGAGCGGGAAGACACGCGCCTGGTTCAGGTTGCGGGCGCGAAACTTGAGCATCTGCACCAGGCCCGGCTCGTCGAGCACCGGGTCGGTGTCGGGCGGACACACGAGGCTCGTGACGCCGCCGGCCACGGCAGCAGCCATCTCGGATTCGAGCATCGCTTCATGTTCGTGGCCCGGTTCGCCCAAGCGCGCGGCCAGGTCAACGAGACCGGGCGCGACGACCAAGCCGCTGGCGTCGATGACACGGTCGGCGCCGAAGTCGGTGCCGACCTTGCCGATCGCCACGATTCGGCCGGCGGCAATCGCTACGTCGCCCGTTTCGTCGCGGCCCGAGGCCGGGTCGATCACGCGGCCATTTTTAATGAGGATCTTCATAGGGCGCGTCAGGCGTTGTTGCCGGCAATGATCGACATCACGGCCATGCGCACCGCAATGCCGAAGGTGACCTGCGGCAGGATCACGCTTTGCGCGCCGTCGGCCACCAGCGAGTCGATCTCAACACCACGGTTGATCGGGCCCGGGTGCATCACGATTGCATCGGGTTTGGCCAACGCGAGCTTCTCCGGCGTGAGACCGTAGTTCTTGAAAAACTCGCCCGCGCTCGGCAGCATGGCGCCGCTCATGCGTTCGTTTTGAAGTCGCAGCATGATGATCACGTCGGCATCGCGAATGCCTTCTTTCATGTCGTGGCACACCCGCACGCCCATAGCCGAAAGATCACCCGGCACCAGTGTTTTCGGTCCGACGGCGCGGATCTCGGGCACACCAAGTGTGGTCAGTGCGTGGATGTCAGAGCGAGCCACGCGCGAATGGACTATGTCGCCAACGATGGCCACCGTGAGCTTGGTGAAGTCTTGCTTGAAGTGACGGATCGTGTACATGTCGAGCAGGCCCTGCGTCGGGTGCGCGTGGCGCCCGTCACCGGCATTGACCACGTGCACGTGTGGCGCGCAGTGCTGCGCGATCAGGTAAGGGGCGCCGCTCTCGCTGTGACGCACCACGAACATGTCGGCGTGCATGGCCGAAAGGTTGGAAATTGTGTCAAGCAGGCTCTCACCCTTGGCTGCGCTGGAGCGAGCGATGTCAAGATTGATCACGTCTGCACTCAAGCGTTTGGCCGCGATCTCGAAGGTGGTGCGCGTGCGCGTGCTGTTCTCGAAGAAAAGATTGAACACGCTCTTGCCTCGCAGCAACGGCACCTTCTTCACTTCGCGATCGTTAACACTGAGGAAGGTGCCCGCCGTGTCGAGGATCTGGTACACCACCGACTGCGGCAGGCCTTCCACCGAGAGAAGGTGGATCAGCTCCCCGTGGACGTTGAGCTGCGGGTTGCGTCTGGAGAGCATTTCTACGCCTTCAACGGGGCCACCCCGAGGTGGGCGGCCGCCCCCTCAAGAGGCAGTGCAGCGGCGAGGCCGCCCGCGTGGAGATTCACGACGACTCCCCTTTGATGTCGAAACTGAAGCGGCCAGCGCCATCGCGCGCCAACGACAGGCGCTGCGCCGCCGGCAACGTGATGCGCGCTGCCGACACGGCCGCGCTGATCGGCAGCTCGCGTCCGCCGCGGTCGACCAGCACCGCGAGTTTCACGCTCGCCGGGCGGCCAAAATCGTAAAGCTCGTTGATCACCGCACGGATCGTGCGGCCTGTGTAGAGCACGTCGTCGACCAGCACGATGGGCTTGGCGGTGACGTCGAACGGCAGGCGGGTGTGGTCAGCACCGGCCGTCATGCCGCGCGAGCCGAAGTCGTCGCGGTGCAGCGCGCTCGAAATGACGCCATGCTCACCGGCCAAACCCAGGTCGCGCTGCAGGCGTTCGGCAAGCCACGCACCGCCCGACCAGATACCCACCAGCACCGAGCCCGGCTGCAGCAGGCCGCGCACGCCGCACGCCAGGTCGGCGTACAGGGCTTCGGCGTCGAGGTGAAGGCCGCTCATCAGGCGAACTCCGTGCTGCGCACTGCGCTGTATGAGTCCTTAGGGCTTCGTTGCGGTCTCATGCGGTGGTTTCCAGCGTTCTCAAATACTGCTCCAGGATGATTGCGGCAGATGCAGCGTCGGCGTCAACGGCACCCTGCGCATGCGCTTCGGTCGTGCTGTAGCGCTCGTCCACTTCATGCACGATCAGGTGAAAGCGGCCGTGCAACTGGCGCGCGAAACGCCGCGCGCGCGCCGTATTGTCGTGTGGCGCGCCGTCGGGTTGGAAGGGCACGCCAACCACCAGCGCATCAGGCCGCCATTCATTGATGAGCGTACCGATTGCGTCAAAACGGCTGGCGCCCTCGGCCTCGATGGTGCGCATCGGCGTGGCTGTGTGCGTGAGCGTGTTGCCCGAAGCTACGCCGACACGACGGGTGCCGTAGTCGAAAGCGAGAAAGGAATGCAGAGCGGGGTTGACAGAAGACACCGGTGCGCCCGAGCTCATGCGTGCCCCGCCTCCTGGCTCAGCATGCCGACAGCAATGCCCAGCAGCGACAAGGCACGGCCATATCGCTGCTCTACCGGTGTATCGAAGATGATGCCGGGCTCGGCACTCACGTTGATCCAGCCGTTGCGGCTCATTTCGTCTTCGAGCTGGCCCGCGCCCCAACCGCTGTAGCCCAACGTCACGAGGATCTTCTTCGGGCCGGCGCCGTTGGACAAGGCTTCCAAAACATCCTTGCTGGTTGTCATCTCCAGGCCGCCAGGAATCTGCAACGAGGAGTTGTAGTGCCCTCCCTCCCCTTCCTCATCACTCAGCCGCTCATGCAAGACGAACCCTCGTTCGGTCTGCACCGGGCCGCCGAAGTAAACCGGCGATGTGGCCAGGTCGGCGCGGTCAAGCGAAAGATCGACCCGTTCAAACAAGTTCTTCAGCGTGATGTTGATAGGCTTGTTAATCACCAGCCCGAGCGCGCCCTTTTCGGTGTGCTCGCACAGGTACACAACAGTACCGGCAAACGAGCCCTCGCCGATGCCAGGCATCGCGATGAGAAACTGATTGGTGAAGTTGACCTGCATGCCTGACATGCGCGCATTTTATTCCTGCGGCAGACTCCTCCCCATGCAAAGATCATTGAACCGCGCACTCGTTTGGTTTCGACGCGATTTGCGCGCCGACGACCACGCCGCGCTTTATCACGCGCTGCGCGCGGCACGCGAGGTTTGGTGCGTATTCGTCTTCGACCGCGAGATCTTGGGAACCCTGCCACGCCGAGACCGGCGGGTCGAGTTCATTCGCGAGAGCGTTGAAGAACTGAGCGGCGCGCTGTCCGGCCTGGGCGCGTTGCACGGCCGAGCCGGCGTGCGCTTGGTCGTGCTTCACGGCAATGCCACGACCGAACTGCCGCAACTCGCCCGCCGGCTGCTTGTGCAGGCGGTGTATGCCAACCACGACGACGAGCCGGCCGCATTGGCGCGCGACATCAGGGTGCGCGACGCGCTCGCTTCGGGCGGTATCGCTTGGCACACTCACAAAGACCATGTGGTGTTCGAGCGCAGCGAGCTGCTCACCGGCGCCGGCAAGCCCTACAGCGTATTCACGCCCTACAAGAACGCGTGGCTGAAGAAGGTCGACCCATTCTTTTTGCAGGCCTATCCGATCGAGCGACATGCCGATGCGCTGGCGGCACCGCCCGAGCAGCTGGCCGGGGCCGTTCCAACCCTGGGCGAACTCGGGTTCGAGCCCAGCAACCTGGCGACGCTGAAGATCACCACCGGCAGCAGCGGCGCGCAAGCGCTCTTTTCTGAGTTTTTGCAGCGCATAGGCGCCTACGAAGAAACGCGCAACTTGCCAGCCACGAAAGGTCCGAGCTATTTGTCGGTACACCTGCGCTTCGGGACCATCTCGATCCGACAGCTCGCGCGCACCGCTTGCGCAATGGTCGAGGCAGGCGCGTCGCGCGGCGCCGAAGTCTGGCTCTCGGAGCTGATTTGGCGCGATTTTTATCACCAAATCCTGCACCACCACCCGCGCGTCGTGGGGGCGAGCTTCAAGCCCGACTACGACAGGATCGTGTGGGAACAAGGCGCGCAAGCCGTAACCTTGTTCGCGGCCTGGTGCGAAGGCCGCACCGGCTTCCCGCTCGTCGACGCGGCCATGGCACAGATCAACCAGACTGGCTACATGCACAACCGGCTGCGCATGGTGGTCGCCAGCTTTTTGGTGAAGGACCTCGGGATCGACTGGCGCTGGGGCGAGCGCTACTTCGCGGAACACCTCAACGACTTCGACCTCGCCGCCAACAACGGCGGCTGGCAATGGGCGGCCTCCACCGGCTGCGACGCGCAACCCTATTTCCGCATCTTCAACCCTGTGAGCCAAAGCGAGAAGTTCGACGCCTCAGGCAAGTTCATCCGGCGCTACCTGCCGCAGCTGGCCGCGCTGCCAGACAAGCTGATTCATACGCCGTGGGAAGCGCGTCCGCTCGAACTGCAAGGCGCTGGAGTGGTTCTGGGCAGCAACTACCCGCTCCCAATCGTGCGCCACGATGAGGCTCGCGCTCGTACTCTAGAACGATTCAGCGTTGTGAAGTCGAGAAGCTGAAGCAGGCGCCTGGGCCGTTGTAGCCCAGGCGTGCCCGCACGTTCAGGCTGCTACGCCCGACCGGGTGTAGCGGTCGACCAAGGCCAGCAGATCTTCTTCGGCATACGGCTTGCCGAGGTAGTGGTCCACGCCGAGTTCGGCGGCGTAGTCGCGATGCTTCTGCGCAATGCGCGAGGTGATCATGATCACCGGCAGATCGCGCAGTCGGGCATCCCCGCGCATGTTGCGCACCAGATCGAAGCCGTCCATGCGTGGCATCTCGATGTCCGACAGCACAATCTGCGGCAACTCTTCGGCCAGATGTTCCAGGGCGTCGAGGCCGTCTTTGGCGAGCACCACACGGTAGCCTTCGCGAAGCAGCAGGCGCTGCGTGACGCGGCGCACCGTTAGCGAGTCGTCGACCACCATGACGAGCGGCGCCAGCTTTTGGTCGGGCTCGACCGGGAACGGCACGGCCGGCGTCAGCGCCGGGGCCTGCAGGGCCGCGACGGTGGCGGCACGCGCCTCGTCACCATAGAGCGTGGCCAGCGCGACCGGGTTGTAGATCAGCGCCACTGCTCCCGAGGCCAGCAGCGTGATGCCTGCTAGGCCCGGCATGCGTGAGAGCTGGGGCCCGAGGTTCTTGACCACCACCTCCTGGTTGCCCAGCACTTCGTCAACGTGCAGTGCAATGCGCTGTTGCGCACTGCGAATGACAACGACCGTGCGGGTGCGCTCGGGCAGCCCCAGTGAACGAGGGCTGAGCTGCAGCAAAGCGCCGAGCCAGAAGAACGGCACCGTGCGTTCCGCCATGGGGTAAGCACCGCTCGCGTACGCCTGCACGATCTCCTGTGGCGTGCTGCGGCGAACCACCTCGACCAGCGTCGAGGGAACCGCCACGTTGGTCTCGCCGCAGCGCAACATCACGACCTGCGTGACCGCGGTTGTCAGCGGAAGAACCATGCGGAATGAGGTACCTTTTCCGGCCGCCGTGGCCGTTTCGACTCGGCCGCCCACCGCGTTCACTTCAGAGCGCACCACGTCCATGCCAACGCCACGGCCGGCGAGTTCTGTCACCGATTCAGCGGTGGAAAAACCGGGCGTGAAGATCAGGTTGGCGATGTCGGCATCGGTCGAATGCAGGTTCGCATCGATCAGCCCCAGCGCCAATCCCTTGGCGCGGATGCGCTCCAGATTCAGGCCTGCACCGTCGTCGCGAAACTCGACGCCGACCTCGTTGCCCTCTTGCGTGAGCGCCACGATGATCGACCCGACCGGGTCCTTGCCGGCGGCGCTGCGTGCCTCGGGCAGTTCGATGCCGTGGCTTACGCAGTTGCGCAGCAGGTGTTCAAACGAGCCGGTCATGCGGTCGAGCACGCCGCGATCGACTTCGATCGAACCACCGACGATGTCCAGGCGCACGGTCTTGCCAGTTTCTTTCGCGGCCTGGCGCACCACGCGGTACAGGCGATCCGACAAGCCCTCGAACTCGACCATGCGCGTGCGCAGCAGGTCGTCTTGCAGGTCGCGCGTCATGCGCGCTTGCGCCACCAGTTCGTCTTCGGTGATTTCCACCGAACGCTGCAGACTGCGCTGAACGGTGTGCACGTCACTGACCGACTCGGCCATCATGCGCGTGAGTTCCTGGAAGCGCGTGAAGCGGTCGAACTCGAGAGGGTCGAACGACTGCGACGAGGCTTTCGCGGCTTCGAGCCTCGAAGTCATCTGAATTTCGCCGTGGAACTCGATGTCACGCAGCTGCGCGCGCAGGCGTTCCAGGTTTTCAGTCAGGTCGCCGAGCGAGCTCTTCATCTGAGACACGCCGGCATCGATGCGCGAGCGGGTGATGCTGACCTCGCCCGCAAGGTTCACCAGGCGGTCTAGGAGCGGTGCGCGAACGCGCACGGCCGACTGCGAACCCCGAGCGCGCTCGGACGCCTTGCGAATCGCAGGTTCGACTCGTGTGAAGCGGGCCCAGTCGATCGGCGCCACAGGGGCACTGACGCGACCCGGCCCGTGCTCAGTTTCGGTAGTAAATGCCTCCGGCTCGCTGGCCGCACTGGCAGCCACCGGCATGTCGGCCTCGTCGAGCTCGGCTGGACCCGTGATGACATTGCTGTGGCCAGGGACCACGACCACGGGCTCGTCGGCCAAGTCACGTGGGGCTTCGGTCAAAAGCACTGCGAGCGGCTCTGCGGGAGCAACCGGCTCGGCTGCGCGCTGCGCGCTGGCAACGGGCTGCGGAGCCCCCGAGGGGTCTAGGTGACGCAGCGCTTCGAAAGTCTGGGCGAGTGCATCACCGTAGATCTGCAGGGTCTCAACATCGGGGGCGTTGACCGGCTGCTGTGCCAGCACGTGCTCAATGCGGGTTTCGAGCCGGTGCGCCATTTCGCCCAGGCGCATCGCGCCGGCGAGGCGCGCACCTCCCTTGAGGGTGTGCAGCGTTCGCATGCAGGCCGCCGGGTGGGACGCTTCGCCGGGGCGGCGCACCCAGTCGCGCAATTTCGCTTCGAGCTGCGGCAAAAGTTCTTCGGCCTCTTCCTCGAAGATCGGGAAGAGTTCGGCGTCGATCGCGTCCACCGCGTCGATCGTCTCGTCGCCATCGACGAGTGCATGCGCAGATCCAGCGCTGCGCATCGCTTCGGCCGGCAGGTCGCCAAACGGCTTAAGTTCGGCCAGGCCTAGACCGCCGAGCTGCGAGTCGCCTGAGGGCGCAACTGCGGACGGTACGGGTGCCGGCACAGCAGCAAGGGCGGTATCCATCGCCACCTCAGCGACCGGCGGTGCTGCAACTGGCTCAGGCGCGCTATCGGTGTTGAGCGCCAGCAGCGGAAGCAACACTTCGAGTTCGGCGACAGGTTCTTCCTGGTCCAGCTCCGAAGCGGCGGTCGCGGCTTCAAGGCGCCGCGCTGACGTAAGCTCATGCTCGGCCAGTCGGGCCAACAGTTCCGGCGCCGTCTCTTTCAGAAAACCAGCAGCAAACTGGTGCAGCAGGCGGCGGATCTCCTCGGCTGCATCGACGAACAGGCGAGCCTCTTCTGGCGTGCCGTGGCCGATGGCCAGCGAACGTGTCTGGGCGTGTTCGAGCGCGCGCGCCAGTTGCGACAGTTCACTGAATCCAACCGTGGCAGAACTGCCGGCCAGCGAGTGAGCCAGAGCGATCGGAGCTTCGCCGATCGGACGGTGCAATTCCATTGCCCACTCGGCGATTTCGGTCGTGAGGCGGCGCGACAGCTCGTCGGCTTCATTGAGGTAGATGTTGAACAACGGAATGCCGATGCGCAGGGGACCAACCTGCTTGACGAGTTCGTCTTCGGGTTCGGCGGAGGCTGCGTCGGGCACCTCTTCAAATGCTGCATGAACGGATTCGACTGCCTCTTCGGCAAGCACTTCGGGCAGGGACACCGCTTCTGGCACCACATCTAGATCGAGATCGAGATCGAGATCGAGGGCGAGGTCCAGATCGATCAGGTCGATCACGGGTTCGGAGATCGACTCGGGGGCCGACACATGCAGCAACATCGGTTCGGTGGCCGCGTGCTCGAACGGGTTGGCCACGCCGGGAGTTGTTGAGTCGAGCGGCGCAATCGCGATTTCGGGGTCGTTCAGATCAAACTCGAAAGACACCTCCGGGCCAGTCTCGGCGTTGGGCAACGGCGGCAGCAGCAGCATGTCAACTGGCGCCGACGGCAAACCAGTCAAGTCAAGATCGGCCGCGTCGGGCAAGTCGAATGGCAGCAGCGGAAGCCCTATGTCAGACGTATCGTTCGCGCCGGCCGGGACCGCGCCCTCGCTGACACGCTGCGCCGCGGCTTTCACGGCCGCGGCAGTGTGCCCGGCGTCTGCGCGCGACGTGATCTCGCTGATCCAGTCGCCCAGATGCGCCAGCGACCAGACGGTGAATTCCAGCAGCGCCGGCTCGGCCTCGCCCTGGTCGGCCAACTGGCTGTTGTAAAGCTGCTCGCCGGCCCAGGCAGCGTCGCCGAACTCTTTGAGCCCGATCATGCGCGAGCTGCCCTTGAGCGTGTGAAACGCGCGCCGCAGCGTGGTGAGCGCAGCGATATCGGCAGGCGCTCGCGCCAGCTCGGCCTGGGCGGCGGCGGCGGCGGCCAGCACTTCTTGCGCTTCTTCCAAAAAGATCTCGCGCATCTCGTCATCTTCGGCGAGGTCGGCACCGGCGTCGGCAAAGCTCAAGCTCATCGGCGTGCTCACACGACCAGTCGAACTCTCAGGCTCCAAAGCCGCAGGGTCGGCCGAGGTCGACACGAAATCAGCCAGAGCGTCTGAGAGATCGCCGCGCACGCTTGCAAGGTCTTCGGGATGCTGCGCCGCTTCGAGCGCTTCTTGGGCCCTGAGCACGGTGGCGGCAAGCGCCGGTTGGTCGGCGGCCTGCGCTTCGTGCGAAAGGCGCTCGAGATCGCGAGCTACATCTTCGATCGGCACGTGTTCGCTGCCCGACGAGACCGCCAGCAACTGAACTTGCTCGATCAGACGCGGGTCGACAGCGGGTGCGCCGGCGGCGCTTGGCGCGTGCACTTCGCCTCGGCCCATCACCGGGCTCAGCGTGCCCGCCTCTGTGTCGTAGCGGAACAGCGCTTTGGCCATCTGCGGCTGCACGCTGAGCATATCGATAAGGAACCCGAGCGCGCCAAGGTTGCCGGCCAGACGGTCGAATACGCCGGCCTGGTGAACGCGGGCCGGGTCGACTTCGGTCGACACCATGCCATCGACCTCATCACGCATGCGCAGCAAGACCTGCGAGGCATGGTCCATGCCAAGCACCGAGAGCACACCGCGCATCGCGGAAAGCTGGTTGGGCACCGGGATCAGAACGTCGCGGTCGGCCGGATTTCGGAAGTACTGGTCGATCAGCTTCTCGGCTTCTGAAAGCGACGCGCGCAGTTCCTGCACCACGCTGCCCATGGTCTGCTGATCGGAGACACGCCGGTACAGCTCTTCCATCCACGGCTCGAGCGGGTCGGGAGTGCGGCCCTCGCGAACAGCGGCAAGGCGTTCGGCCAGGCGTTTCACACGCGAGGCCTGCTCGGGGCTGTCGAACTCAGCGTCTTCGAGCGCAGCTTCGACGTAAAGAAGGCTGGTTGCCACTTCCATCGCCAGCTGAGCGGAAGGCGCAGCACCGGTCTGCCGCGTCTGGGCCACTGCCTGCTGCAGTTCGACGGCGAAGGTTTCCCCGAGAGAGAACAAGCGCTTGAGCGAATCACCAACGAGGGCGAATTGTTCCGCCAGGCCGGCCAGTCGGTGCATCTCGCCACCAGCAATCGCCGACCAGGATTCTTTCGCGGCAGTCACGCGTTTGCGTGCCTGGGCCACGAGCGCCGGATCGAAGCGGCCGAGCGGGCTCACGGTGTAGTCGGTCGGCGCATATTTCGCCAGTGCGTAGGCTTGGCGCACAGCGGTCAAGCGCGGCGCATTGTCTTCGGGGCCGGGCGCAGCACTTTGGGCGCAGAAGAAGAGCAAATCTTGCGCGAGTCGCTCCGACAATTCCGATTCGCCACGCTCAAGGATGCGGTATTGCGCCAGCAGGCGCGAGGCCACGCGCTTGCTGAAGACGTCGAAGCCCAGCAGGCTCTGGGCCTGCGCCTCGAACACTGCCGAGGCGAGCTTCCACAGGTTGCCGGTCTGCGCCTGCGCGGCACCGGCGCCCAGCCCGGCGCAAATGTCACTTGTGCGTTCGGCCACTGCGAGCGGGTTTGCCGCACGCATCATCGCCAGAAGTAACGCCTCTAGCTCGGCGTGGGTCGCCGCATCGGGCTGGCGCGCCGTGGCTTTCGGGTCGGCCGGGAGGTCGCGCCATCGCCAATCGATGGCCCACAGATCGGCAGGGTGCACGCGGTCGGCGCCCGCCGCCTCCTGCACCGCGCGGTACTGCGGAAAGAGCGACAGCGTAGAAACCGTTTTGCCGGCGAGCCTGCGACTGAGGTAGTCGAGCAGTGCGAACGAAGCACGTTCAATGTCGTCGATCACGAGCGTCGTGAGCTTGTGCGGCTTGCTCACATAGCGCTGCACCGCCGCTTCGCTGGCACGCAGAACCATGGCTGCGGCTGGCAAGCCGACGAGTTCGAGCGCTCCCACGCCCTGGTGGATTTGGGCGCGCGCGCCGCGCAACACGGCCGGATCAACCGCTTCGATGTCGGAGCTGGCGAGCGATTCAGTTTCCTTGACGAAACGCCGCAGCGCCTTGTGCGCAGCGTCGAGCGAGCGGCGCAGCTCTTCGTGCACCCACGCCAGGGCGCTGAGATCGTCACCGGTTTCGGCGGACATCTGGCTCATTGCTGAAGACCCTCGTCCGATGAGTGCATCGGCCGCCCCCCCGGGCGGACGCGGGCCATGCGAGGTCCACGCGGTGGGACTCTTCGTGACCCTTGGCGGCCCGGCGCTCGGCCCGCCGCAACCCACGTTGACACAGAATGTCTCATCGTCGTGCTCATCAAAGGGTCACTCGATCTTGAACCGCGCCACCGACTGCTTCAGCTCTTCGGCGGTGCGTGACAGCTCGCGCACCATCTGCGCGGTCGAGCGCGTGCCTTCGCCGGTCTGCTCGGTCACCGCAAAAATGTGCTGGATGTTCGCGGCAACCACGTTGGCCGATTGCGCTTCGCTGAGCGCCTGGTTCGAAATCTGCGCGATCAGCTCGGCCAGCTGGCGTGAAACCCGGTCAATTTCGCCGAGTGCCGTGCCCGCCGCGTCGGTCAGTCGGGTCCCCTCGACCACACCCTGGGTGCTGCGCTCCATGGCGCCGACGGCATCCTGCGTGTCGGTTTGAATGGCCTTCACCAGTGCCGCGATCTGGCGCGTCGCGTCGCCGGAGCGTTCGGCGAGGCGCTGCACTTCTTCGGCCACCACGGAGAAGCCTCGACCCGCTTCACCCGCCGAGGCCGCCTGAATGGCGGCGTTCAGCGCCAGCACGTTGGTCTGCTCGGTAATGTCGGAAATCAGCTCGGTGATTTCACCGATCTCTTGCGACGACTCGCCGAGGCGCTTGATGCGCTTGGAGGTTTCCTGGATCTGGTCGCGGATCGAGTTCATACCGCCGATGGTGTTTTGCACCGCACGGAGGCCCGACTCAGCCGCGTCGAGTGACTGACGCGCCACCGCGGCTGTCTCTTGCGCCTGGCCCGACACGTCGTTGATGCGCCCCGCCATTTGAAGCACAGACTCGCCGGTGTCTCGAATCTCGCGCAGCTGCTCGCTCGATGTGGCCAACAGCTCGGTCGAGTTGGCCTCGACCTTCTCGGTCGTTTCGGTCACGCGACCCACGGTGCCCTGCACCTGGGACACCAGCGTGCGCAGTTCTTCCACCGTGTAGTTCACCGAGTCGGCAATTGCGCCGGTGATGTCTTCCGTCACGGTGGCTTGCTGCGTCAAGTCACCTTCAGCGACCGCCTGCAGCTCGTTCATCAATCGCAAAATCGCCGCCTGATTGGCGTCGTTGACGCGCTTGGCTTCCTGCTGCTCACGTTCGGCGGCCACACGCTGGTCGTCCGCCGCGGTGCGGCGTTCGTTTTGGTCACGCACGTACAGTCGCAGGAAACCGACACCGCCTAGCAGCATCACGGCCGCCGCCATCAACAGCAGTCCGAAGTCGCGGCCGCTGAAACTGGTTTCGCTGCCAAGCTTTTCCTGCACTGACTCCAGGCCCTTGCGCAACGGCTCGCTGTCGGCAATGACGGCCGACTGCGCCTCACGCGCTGCAACCAGCCCCTGCAGGTTGCCGAGAATTGAGCCGGCTTGCGTGCGAGTCTCTTCGTACAGCTTAAGCAGCGCCACCAGGCGTTCCTTGGTGGCGGGGTCACGCGTGGCACTCAAGCGCAGTTCGGCATTGCCGTCGGACAGGCCCAAGCCGATCTCGCGGAAGGTGTTCAAGTCTTTTCCAAGCAGAAACACGGCCTCGGGGCTCACGCCCTCCATTGTCAAAAATTCGTTGGCCGACTTGCCGATACGCTGCGTCAGCATCACGAGCTGGCCGGACGCCGACAGCTCGGAAGGCGCCGCGCCTTGCTGCAGCTTCAACGACGCAACCGTCTCGGCGATTTCGAGAAGGTCGGACGATTGGCGATTGATCGAGCGCAGGGCCTCGCCTACCTGGGTCAGAACCTTCTGCTGGCCGAGAATCGTGGCCGCATTTTTCTCGGCGCGCTCGACCAGCGGCAAGACCGGCTCGATCAGCCCCTGCACTGTCGAAGGAGCGGCCGCCACAGCGCCTTCTCCGGATTTGAGGCCGCGCACGCTCTTCGCAAGCACTTCGCTGCTTTCGCGAACTTCTGTAAAGGCCGGCACACTGCCTATCAAGGCCTGCGACACCGCCTTGGCGAGCCGCTGGGATTGCATAAGAGCCTGGCCGCTGGCGCCCACCTGGGCCGAACCCTGGTTCGCCGAACGCACCGACAACAGCGTCATCGCTATCAGGCCCATGAACCCGACCACGAGCATAAGAAACAGGATGCGCTGCTGCTCAGCGACAGGGCGGCTGCCGATCACCGGCAGACCGGTGTTCGCCCGCACCACCATCGGCGAGTCTGGATCGGGCAGGCGCGTCTCAGAGAAGTCGGCCATGCCCGAAGGCGCCGCCTCGGAAATGATCGAGTTGCCGTTGTCTACGGGGTGCTGCAGGGTCGAAGCCTCCAAACTGGACAAGGAGTTCGGGTCGCCAGCATGTCCCTGCATGGACGCGTCGCCAGCGGGCGCGTAGGCGTCGCCGAACGGCATTTCATCCGCCAGGCCATGGTCCGGATTGGCCTCGCCCTTTTGTCCCCAACCTTTGATTTTGTTTAGCAAGCTCATATCCACCTCGTGCACTCTCGTGTGTGTGTCTGCTGCGGGGTCAACCCACGACCCGCAGAAATACTTCGTCAGTGGCCAATTCGGCCAGATTCAACTCTTGCCAAACCCGCCCGGCCTCGTCGCGCAGGCGCACCCCCACAAACGCGGGCCGCCGACTCTCATCCACCTCAGGTTCGATAGTCAGCTCGCCCTCGCTGCGCAAACCCGACAGACGGTCAACCATCAGGGTGCAGTTGATGTCGAGCGCCTGATTAAAACCGACAAGTCGGGACTGCTCGCGGCCCTGCTCCGGCGATTTCACGCCAAGGAAGTCGGCCAGGTCTACCACGCCGTGCAGGTGCCCGCGAAGGTTCGCCACGCCTAAGAACCAGCGGTGGGAGTGCGGCACCGGCATGATCGGCGAAAGCGCGAAGATTTCTCCGGCCTCGCGCAGCGGGAACAACAGGCCTCGCCCGCTGCACTCGACCGCCAGCCACGATTTGCCGCGAGCCTGCGTACGCGCCTCCTTCAGGCGTTCGGCCAAACGACTCTGGAGTTCACGCAGTGCTTGCTTATTGGCCATTCAGGTTCGTCCGTCGGGCGTGCGGGATCGGGGTGTGGCGGCGTCGTCAGTCGAAAGCGTGGATCTTGGCGACGAGTTCGTCGGCATCGACCGGCTTGACAATGTAGTCGCGCGCGCCTTGGCGCATGCCCCAGACCTTGTCGGTCTCCTGATTTTTGCTGGTGCACATGATCACGGGCACATTTGCAAAACGCGGGTCACGGGTGATTGCACGGGTCAGCTGAAAGCCATTTTGGCCAGGCATGACAACGTCCATCAAGATCAGATCGGGTGTTTCTTCGCTGAGCCGCTTCATTGCCTCTTCGCCGTTTTCGGCGGTGCGAATCGCGTATCCGCGTTTAACCAGCAGTTCTGACATGAAATGCAACTCGGTCTTCGAGTCGTCGACCAAAAGAATCTTGCGGATCGTCATGATCTGGTCCTCGACGTTAACTTTTTGGGGTGACGGCCGGTTTACAAACACAGCGGAGCGTCACACGGCATGCAACTTCGCCGGCTAACAACATCACACGACGCGCCGGTGGAGTTCGACAGCCTTCAGCAACTGGTCTTTGGTGAACGGCTTGGTCAAGTAGTCCTGCGAGCCGACCATGCGACCGCGCGCTTTGTCGAACAACCCGTCCTTGCTCGACAACATGATCACGGGCACCTCAGAGAATTTTTGGTTGCGCTTGATGATCGCGCAGGTCTGATAGCCATCAAGTCGCGGCATCAGGATGTCGCAGAAGATCAGGTCGGGGTCGTGATCATTGACCTTCGACAACGCGTCGAATCCATCTTCGGCCAGCAGCACTTGATAGCCGCCTTGCTTGAGGAAGATTTCCGCGCTGCGTCGGATCGTGTTGCTGTCATCAATGACCAGCACCTTGATACCTGCGGCGCCGGCTGGGGTCTGATTACTCAACGATCATTCTCCTCAACGACGGTGCGCGGTTTAGCCCGCACTTGACTTATCGGCCTCAAGGCTCAGATCTGAACCATCTCGAAGTCTTCTTTGCGGGCGCCACACTCAGGGCAGGTCCAGTTCATCTCCACATCGGACCACGCCGTTCCCGGCGAGATGCCATGCTCCGGGTCCCCTGCAGCCTCGTCATAGATCCATCCGCAGATGAGGCACATCCAGGTTTTTAAGTCGCTCACGTAAGGTTCTTCGCTTCACTACAATGCGACCAGATTCTAGCGGTGCGCTTAGTCAGAAAATCAAGTCTGCGTAGGCCCATACGCAACATTCTTCACGTTTGTCTAGAGGTTTGTCCAAGTTGTGCAGATGCACCTCCGGCCCTCTGGAAATCGCTGCTTCGGACTGCCTCCCATGACCGCTGAAACCCTCCCGCCCGAGCTCGAATCCGACCCCATCGAAGAGCAGGTCGCGCCGGCTTGCGTGATGAGCTTTAACGCCAGCGATCCGACCGGCGCCGGCGGCACAGCCGGCGACGTGGCCACCATCGCGGCGATGGGCGCACACGCGCTGCCAGTCGTCACCGGCATCGTGATGCGCGACACCGCCGAAGTCTTCGACTACCACGCCCTCGACGCCGACGTGATCGCCGAGCAGGCCCGCAGCATCTTGGAAGACGTGACTATCGCGGCCTGGAAGGTCGGCTTCCTCGGCTCAGCCGAAGGCGTGAGCGCGGTGGCGGAGATCCTGTCCGACTACCCCGACGTGCCACTGGTGGCCTACATGCCCAACTTGTCGTGGGTCGAGGAAGACGAACAGCTGGCTTACCTCGATGCGTTCCGCGAACTCGTTCTACCGCAGACCGAAGTGCTGGTCGGCAACCACCAAACACTGATTGACTTCCTGCTGCCCGACTGGGAACACGAGCGTCCGGCCTCGCCGCGCGAGCTGGCCGTGGCCGCGGGCGAACACGGCGCGCGCTTCGTGCTGGTCACGAGCGTGTTGATTCAGAGCTCGAAGACCTCCGACCAGTTCATGGACAACGTGCTCGCGTCGCCCGATGGCGCCATCACCGGCGAGAAATTCGAGCGCTTCGAGGTGAGTTTCGTCGGTGCTGGCGACACGCTGTCGGCGTCGCTCGCCGCGCTGCTGGCGGCCGGCGCCGACCTGCAAGCCGCGGTGGGAGAAGCGCTGACCTTTGTCGATCAGACGCTCGACGCGGGCTTTCGCCCCGGCATGGGCAACGTAATGCCAGATCGTTTTTTCTGGGCCTTGCCGCCCGGTGAAGAAGACCAAGCCGCTGTCGAAGAAGGCCCCGACGACGGCCTTGTGCCGAAGAGCCTCCGTCATGTCCACTGAATTCAGCAACGCTCAGCTCTTCGAACGTGCCCAGAAGGTGATTCCCGGCGGCGTGAATTCGCCGGTACGGGCGTTTCGTGCTGTAGGGGGCACGCCGCGTTTCATCAAGAGCGGCCACGGCCCCTACATCGTCGACGCCGAAGGCCAGCGCTACATTGACTACATCGGCTCCTGGGGCCCGATGATCCTCGGCCACGGCCACCCTGCCGTGCTGGAAGCGGTGCAGAACGCGGCGACCTCCGGTTTTTCTTTTGGCGCGCCGACCGAGCGCGAGGTCGAACTCGCCGAAGAAATTCTGAGTCTGGTGCCCAGCATGGAGCAGGTGCGGCTCGTCAGTTCAGGCACCGAAGCGGCGATGAGCGCGCTGCGCCTGGCGCGCGGCGCCACGGGTCGCAGCAAGATCGTCAAGTTCGAGGGCTGCTACCACGGCCATGCCGACGCGCTGCTAGTGAAGGCCGGCTCGGGCCTCGCAACCTTCGGCTTTCCAACCAGCGCCGGTGTGCCCCCAGAAGTGGTGCAGCACACGTTGGTGCTCGAGTACAACAACCTCGAGCAGATCGACGAAGTTTTCAAGCTTCACGGCCCTGAGATCGCCTGCGTGATGATCGAGCCAATCGCCGGCAACATGAACTTCGTGCGCGCTTCGGTACCTTTCATGAAACGGATTCGCGAGCTGTGCACCCAGCACGGCGCGCTGTTTGTGTTCGACGAAGTGATGACAGGGTTTCGGGTCGCGCTCGGCAGCGCGCAAAGCCTCTACGCGAAAGCGATCCCTGGTTTCGAGCCCGACATCAGCGTCTTCGGCAAGGTCATCGGCGGCGGTATGCCGCTGGCCGCCTTCGGTGCGAAGCGCGCGGTGATGCAGCAGCTCGCGCCGCTTGGCCCGGTCTACCAGGCCGGCACGCTGTCGGGCAACCCAGTGGCTACGGCCTGTGGCCTGGCCACGCTGCGCGAGATTCGCAAACCGGGTTTCTTTGAAGCCCTGAGCGCAAGCACCCGCTCACTCGTCGACGGCCTCGTGGCCGCCGCCGCCGGTGCCGGCGTGCCGATGGTCGGCGACTGCGAAGGGGGCATGTTCGGCTTCTTCTTCGCCAGGGCACTGCCGCAGAATTACAACGCGGTGCTGGCCACCGACAAGGAGCGATTCAACCGCTTCTTCCACGCGATGCTCGACCGCGGCGTGTACTTCGCACCCGCCCTTTACGAAGCTGGCTTCGTGAGCGCGGCGCACAGCCCAGCAGACATCGCCGCCACCTGCGCGGCCGCGACGGAGAGCTTGAGCCTCTGAGCCTGGGAGGCTCGGGCGTCAAGCCGGGATGAAGCGCCAGCGCGGCGTGGCGCAGGCCTGCTCACATGCAGACAGACAGACGTTGCCGTGCACGACTTCGAGCGCCGAGGCGTCCACCGGAAACGCGGCGATCCATGGCGCCATCCGCGCTGTTGTCCACGCGAGTGCCGCTCCTAGAATGTCGCAATGCACATCCACATCCTCGGCATCTGCGGCACCTTCATGGGTGGCCTGGCCGCACTCGCGCGCGAGAGCGGCCACAAAGTCACCGGCTGCGACACCAACGTCTACCCCCCGATGAGCGACCAGCTGCGTGCCTTGGGCATCGAGCTGATCGAAGGCTTCCACCCAGGGCAGATGGCGCTTGCTCCTGATCTTTATGTAGTGGGCAACGTGGTGAGCCGCGGCAACGCGCTGATGGAAGCCGTGCTTGACGCCGGCGCTCCCTACACCAGCGGCCCACAGTGGCTGGCCGAGAACGTGCTGCAAGGTCGGCACGTACTGGCCGTGGCCGGCACACACGGCAAAACCAGCACCACCTCAATGTTGGCTTGGATGCTCGATCAGGCCGGCCGGGCGCCCGGCTTCCTGGTCGGTGGCGTGCCGCTCAACTTTGGCGTGTCGGCGCGGCTTGGCAACGCGCAACCCGGTTCGCCGTTCGTGATCGAGGCCGACGAATACGACACCGCCTTCTTCGACAAGCGCAGCAAGTTCGTGCACTACAGGCCGCGCACGGCGATCCTGAACAACCTTGAATACGATCACGCCGACATCTTCGAGAATCTGGCCGCCATCGAGCGCCAGTTTCATCATCTCGTGCGCAGCGTGCCGGCGCGCGGCCGGCTCGTTGTCAACGCGCGCGAAGACAGCCTGCAGCGGGTTCTGGCGATGGGCTGCTGGAGCGAAGTGCAGCGCTTCGGCGCGCGCAAGGAAGAACCCGGTGCACTGCGTGCACGTGGTGAGCCGCACGCGTTCGACGTGCTGCGCGGCAGCCTGAAGATCGCGCGGGTCGAGTGGTCGCTGCTGGGCGAGCACAACCAACTCAACGCGATCGCTGCGCTTGCTGCGGCTGAGCATTTGGGCGTGGCGCCAGAGGTGGCGGCGCGCACTCTGTCAAGCTTCAAGAACGTGCGGCGCCGCCTGGAGCTGCTCGGCGAAGTGAATGGCGTGTGCGTCTACGATGACTTCGCTCATCACCCAACTGCCATGCGCACCACTGTCAACGGCTTGCGCCGCAAGGTCGGTAGCGCGCGCATCATCGCCGTGCTCGAGCCGCGCTCGAACACGATGAAACTCGGCGCGATGAAAGCGCAGCTTCCCTGGTCGCTGGAAGAAGCCGACCTCGCGTTCTGCCACAGCGGTGGGCTCGACTGGGACGCAGCGCAGGCGCTGGCGCCGATGGGTGCGCAGGCGGTGGTGTGCGACACAATCTCCGAGCTCGTCAAACGCGTTGTGGCCGCGGCGCAGCCCGGCGACCACGTGCTGTGCATGAGCAACGGTGGCTTCGGTGGCGTGCACGCCAAGCTGCTCGAGGCACTGGGCGCGGCGCGCTGATGACCGAACCCGTTACGCAACTGCTGTACCTGCACGGTTTTCGCTCGTCGCCGAGTTCGACAAAAGCGCAAGTGATGGCGGCGTGGGTGCAGCAGCATCAGCCCGATCTGACCTGGTGGTGCCCGCAGTTGCCGCCCTCACCGCGTGAAGCAATGCAGATGCTGTTCGACGGCATCGCGCACTGGCCAGCGGCGCAAACCGCCGTGATCGGCAGTTCGCTCGGTGGCTTTTACGCCAGCGCCTTGGCCGAGCGGATCGGTTGCCGCGCAGTGCTGTTGAATCCGGCGATCAAACCGGCGCGCGACCTCGTCAAGTACATCGGCGAGACGACCGCGTGGCACAGTAACGCGCGTTTCTCTTTCCGCCCTGAGTTCATCGACGAACTGCGCGCCATGGCGCCCGGCGAAGTAACGCGACCAGAGCGGTACTTCGCTGTGATCGCCAAAGGCGACGAAGTGCTGAGCTGGGTTGAGATGAACACGCGTTACCGGGCCTGCAAGGTCAAGTTGCTCGAAGCCAGCGACCACGCCCTGAGCGACTTCGACGCGCACGTTCCCGAAGTTCTGGCTTTCCTGGGACTGCCGGTCACCAGTGAATGAGGGTCCAGATGACCCGGCCCCAGACCTCGACATTGAACCAGGTCAGGCAGGCCAGGTAGGTACCACGCCTGAGGCTGCGGGCGCGCTGGATCCAGATGTCGAGGTCAAGGGTGATGAAGGCCACGAAGCACACCACCGAGCCCGCCGCCAAAATGGCTGCGATGACTGCGATGATCCAGCGAAAAACCGTCATGGGTTCACCTTCACAAAATAGTCGCCAGGCGCTCGAGGATGAGCACCGCAAAGAACCCGAGGGCGGCCACCACGGACCACGTCACGATCAGGAGGCCAATCGCGCGAAAGCGCTTCTGGCCGGTGCCCACGTACAGCGCGAGGGAAACAGCGCCAGCGCCCAGCAACAAAAGAAAGATCCATCGAAAAATGAGCATCGGTCAATGCTCACCACGCCGGGGCCAGCTCGGCAAAGCCGGTGGGCGCGCGGGCAGCATCTTCGAAGGTGACGATCTCGTAGTTGCTGCCGTCGGCAAGCACCGCGCGCAGCAGCTTGTTGTTCAACGCGTGACCCGACTTGAAGCCACTGTAGGCCGCCAGCAGCGGGTGCCCCGCCACATGCATGTCGCCGATGGCGTCGAGGATCTTGTGCTTCACGAACTCGTCGTCGTAGCGCAGGCCTTCGTTGTTGAGAACCTTGTAATCGTCGACCACGATGGCGTTGTCCATGCTGCCGCCCAAGCTGCGACCGCGCGAGCGCATCGCCTCGACATCCTTGGTGAAACCGAAGGTGCGGGCGCGAGCTATCTGCTGCTTGTACTGGCCCGAAGCCATGTCGAAGACCACGCGCTGGCCGGTCTGATTGACGGCCGGGTGGTCGAATGCGATCTCGAAGGTCAGCGTGTAGCCGTTATGCGGCTCGAGCCGAGCCCATATGGCCGAGGCACCCTCGCCTTGGCGCACCTCCACGGTCTTGAGGATGCGCATGAAACGCTTTGGCGCGGCCTGCAAGTCGATGCCCGCGCTTTGCAGCAGGAACACGAAGGACGCGGCCGAGCCGTCGAGGATAGGCACCTCTTCGGCCGTGATGTCGACCACCAGGTTGTCGATGCCCAGGCCAGCACACGCCGACAGCAGGTGCTCGATGGTGTTGACCTTGGGCGCCCCAGTGTCGCCACCTGGGGAGATGGTGGTCGCCATTCGCGTGTCGCACACCGCGGCCACATTGACCGGAATGTCGACCGGCACCGGCAGGTCGACACGTCGGAAAACGATGCCGGTATCGACCGCGGCCGGCCGCAAGGTCAGCTCCACGCGTTGGCCGCCGTGCAGCCCCACGCCCACGGCGCGGGTGATCGACTTGAGGGTGCGTTGAGCCAACATCGCGCAGAGTTTACGCGGCACAAGCTGCGCCCCGCGACGGGTGTCGCGAGGGGCGAAGCGGGCTGTCGGAGTCACGTTCGCGGCAGCGCCGCCGTACTGCTGTACGGCGAGCGCCTCGGTGCGTGAATCCGGCCGCACAGCAGCCCAGCGCGGCATCAATCAGCTTGTTTGCGAAGGAACGCTGGAATCTCGATCTCGGCCATGCCGTTGCTCGCCAGCGCGTCGACCTTCGCCGCCGCAGTGCGGCCGTTGCGCCACACACTCGGTGTGGTCAGCGCGCTGTAGTCGTGCGGCGCGCTGGCGTTGCCGACGTGCATCGGCTGCGGGGACAGTGCGTTGTGCAGGATCGGCAAATCGTGTGTGCCGGTGCGCTGCATGGGCTGGCTGTGCACCACGCTCATCGGCGCCTGTTGCTGGCGGCGCTGCGGGCTCAGGCCGGTGGCGATCACGGTGACGCGAAGCTGGTCGCCCAGGGTTTCGTCGTACGCGGTGCCGTAGATCACGTGCGCGTCGTCGGCGGCGTAGCGGCGAATCGTGTTCATCGCGTTGCGACTTTCGGCCAGCTTGAAGGTGTTGCGGTTGGCCGCAATCAGCACCAGCACGCCACGCGCGCCAGAGAGGTCGATGCCTTCGAGCAGTGGGCAGGCCACGGCCATATCGGCCGCCTTGGTCGCGCGGTCAGGGCCGCTCGCAATCGCGGTGCCCATCATTGCTTTACCGGGTTCGCTCATCACGGTCTTCACGTCTTCGAAGTCGACGTTGACCAGGCCCGGCATGTGGATGATGTCGCTGATGCCGCCCACGGCGTTCTTGAGCACGTCGTTGGCGTGCGCGAACGCCTGATCTTGGGTGATGTCGTCGCCCAGCACGTCGAGCAGCTTGTCGTTCAGGATCACGATCAACGAATCGACATTGGCCTCCAGCTCGGCCAGGCCGGCGTCCGCCGACTTCATGCGGCGGTTGCCTTCAAACTCGAACGGCTTGGTCACCACGCCCACTGTCAGGATGCCCATTTCCTTTGCCACCCGGGCAATCACCGGAGCGGCGCCCGTGCCTGTGCCGCCACCCATGCCGGCGGTGATGAAGAGCATGTGCGCGCCATCGATCACCTGGCGAATGCGATCAATCGCTTCTTCAGCCGCAGCCTTGCCGGCTTCTGGCTTGGCGCCCGCGCCAAGCCCGGTGGTTCCGAGTTGAATCAGGTTGTGCGCCGCGGAACGGTTGAGCGCCTGTGCGTCGGTGTTGGCGCAGACGAATTCCACGCCTTGCACCCCTTGCGAGATCATGTGTTCGACCGCGTTTCCTCCGCCACCGCCCACGCCGATCACCTTGATTTGCGTACCCATGCTGAACTCTTCAATCATTTCGATAGCCATGTCATTCTCCAAAAATATTTCAATGCAGTTGCCGTTGTGTTGACGGGCAGAGCCCGTCGCGCTTATTCACTTGCTCTGTTCGCCTCGGTGACCCGCCGGTTGCGGAGTCCGAGGTCGCCGATGCCTCGCCTTTGGTGGGTCCAGCCCGTGGCAGGGGTGCCCGAGCTGGCGTGAATGAAGTTTGTTTTTCATGCTCACCCCCGTTTCAGAAGTTACCCAGGAACCAGTCCCTGGCGCGCGCGAAAAGTGTTTTCACCGAACCGGCCTGCTGCGCAGCACGCTGCCCGCGCGAGCGTGCAATGCGGGCTTCTTCAAGCAAGCCCATCACCGTGGCCGAGCGCGGGTTCGAGACCATGTCGAAGAGCGCGCCGTGGTAGGTGGGTATGCCTTTGCGCACCGGCTTCAGGAAGATGTCTTCCCCGAGCTCGACCATGCCCGGCATCACGGCGGCGCCACCGGTGATGACGATGCCGCTGGACAGCAGCTCTTCATAACCGCTCTCGCGAATCACCTGGTGCACGAGCGAGTAGATCTCTTCGATGCGCGGTTCGATCACGCCGGCCAGCGCCTGGCGGCTCAGCATGCGCGGGGCACGGTCGCCCAGGCCCGGCACTTCGAGCTGCTCGCTCGGGTCGGCCAGCAACTGCTTGGCCACGCCGTATTCGATCTTGATTTCTTCGGCGTCTTTGGTCGGCGTGCGCAGCGCCATCGCGATGTCGCTCGTGATCAGGTCGCCGGCGATTGGAATGACCGCGGTGTGGCGGATCGCGCCGTCGGTGAAGATCGCCACGTCGGTCGTGCCGGCGCCAATATCAACGAGCGCGACACCCAGGTCTTTTTCGTCGTCGGTCAGCACCGCATGGCTCGACGCGCTTGGGTTGAGCACCAGCTGATCCACCTCAAGCCCACAGCGCCGCACGCACTTCACGATGTTCTCGGCCGCGCTCTGCGCTCCGGTGACGATGTGCACTTTCACTTCGAGCCGCCCGCCGCTCATGCCAATCGGTTCTTTAACCTCGTGGCCGTCGATCACGAATTCCTGCGGCTCGACCAGCAGCAGGCGTTGGTCGTTCGGGATGTTGATCGCCTTCGCGGTCTCGACCACGCGCGCCACGTCGACCGGCGTCACTTCCTTGTCGCGCACGATCACCATGCCGGTCGAGTTCTGGCCGCGAATGTGGCTGCCGGTGATGCCGGTGTAGACCCGCGTGATCTTGCAGTCGGCCATCATCTCGGCTTCCTTCAAGGCTTGCTGGATCGACTGCACCGTGGCGTCGATGTTCACGACCACGCCGCGCTTCAGCCCATGCGTCGGCGCGCTGCCCAGGCCGGCGATGCGCAGCTCGCCACCGGGCAGCACTTCGGCCACCACCACCATCACCTTGGCGGTGCCGATGTCCAGGCCAACGACGAGATCCTTGTATTCCTTGGGCATTCAGGTCTCCCGCTGGGCCGCCATGGGCCACGAACAGGGCCGCGCGCGGCGCTTGGAGACTTGCCCCCTCTCGGGGGGCTGCAAACAAATTGAGCTTGGGCGTGTCATTGGTTTCCTACTTATTGGCCGGTTTGCCGCTCGGATCGACCGCTGTCGAAACGCCCTTGAGCCGAACCGCATAGCCTTCGTTGTGCCGCAGATCGGCGTACTGCAGTGGCCGCATGTAGCGCGAGGTCACTTGTGTCACGGTGCTCACAAACCGCTGCGTGCGCTCCACCACCTCGTCGTCGCTGCCACGACCTAGCTCGACTGACGCGCCGGTGTCGAGTTGAATGCGCCAGGAACCGCGGCCCGAGAGTTCGAGCGCGTCGATGCGCGCTTCCATCGGCACCAGCACCGGCTGCAAACGGCCGAGCATCGCAAGCATCTGCGCGGCAGCCGCGTCAGGCCCGCGCAACGTGGGCAGCGATTCGTCTTCCACGTCGCCCAGGTTCGCCTCGAAAATTTCACCAACGCTGTTGACGAGTTTGTCGGCGGCATCGCCGCCACCTTCCCAAAGCGCCACCGCGCGGTGCTCTTCGAGCAGCACACGCAGGCGATTTGGCCAGACCCGCTGCAAAACTGCCTTGCGCACCCAGGGCACCGATTCAAATGCGCGCCGGCCCGCCGCCAAGTCGAGCGTGAAAAAGTTGCCAGCGAGGCGCGGCGCGGCGTTGGCACGAATCGTCAGCGCGCTGTTGTGCGTGAGGTCGCCTTCGATTCGAATGCTCTGAACCGCGAACAACGGTTGGCGCATCAACCACATCAGCAACACCGCCCCGATCACGCACACACCAATGGCCGCGAGCAGCGCTGCGGTCAGGTTCATCAGCCGGATGTCGGCTGGCAGCACGTGCGCGGGGGCAGTCTTGGCCATGGTGTCAGGCAGCGCCGGCCCGGCGCGCATCAAGGCTGGCATCGGCAACGATCTGCACGCACAGCGCTTCGTAGCTCTGGCCCGCAGCCTTGGCAGACATCGGCACGAGCGAGTGCGTCGTCATGCCTGGGGAGGTGTTCATCTCAAGCAGGAATGGCTTGCGGTCGCTGCGTCGGATCATCAGATCGGCGCGGCCCCAGCCGCGGCAGCCGAGCGTGCGGTAGGCCTGCACGACAAGGCGCTGAATCTCCTGCTCTTCCGCTACCGGCAAGCCGCTCGGACACTGGTACTTCACATGGTCCGTGAAGTACTTGTTCTGGTAGTCGTACGCACCATCTGGCGCCATGATGCGGATCACCGGCAGCGCACGCGCGCCTTCACCCTGGCCCAACACCGGGCAGGTGACTTCGTCGCCTTCGATGAACTCTTCGCACAGCACGTCAGCGTCGTACTTGGCCGCGAGCGCAACCGCGGCCTGCATCTGCCGGTCGATGTCCAGGGCTGGCCCTGACACTTTGGTGATGCCGATCGACGAGCCTTCGCGAGGCGGCTTGACGATCAATGGCAGGCCAAGTTCGTCGGGCACGCCGTGAATGTTGTCGCGTGACTGCGCCTGCGGGCTCAACCAGACGTAGCGCGGTGTTGGCAGGCCATCGGCGGCCCAAATGCGCTTGGTCATCACCTTGTCCATCGCTATGGCTGAAGCCATCACGCCCGAGCCGGTGTAGGGAATGCCCAGCAACTCGAGCGCGCCCTGCACACTGCCGTCTTCGCCGTGGCGCCCGTGCAGCGCGATGAAGCAGCGGTCAAAGCTTTCGTGCTTGAGCTCGACCAGCTCGCGCGCAGCCGGGTCGAAAGCGTGGGCGTCGACACCTTGCGAGCGCAACGCGGCCAGAACACCGGCGCCCGACATCAGTGAAATTTGGCGCTCGGCTGAGGTGCCGCCCATCAACACCGCCACCTTGCCTAATGCATTTATATCAATGGTCATGCTGTTGCCCCCTTTGCGCTCAACATCTCGGCGACCAGCGCCGGCACGGTGCCGATCGAACCGGCACCCATCGAGATCACCACATCACCGCCGCGCGCCTGCTCAAGGATCGTCTGCGGCATCTCGGCAATCTCAGCCACGAACACCGGATCGACCTTGCCGGCCACCCGCAGCGCCCGCGCCAATGCACGCCCATCGGCCGCAACAATCGGCGCCTCTCCGGCGGCGTAGACCTCTGCGAGCAACACCAGGTCGGCCGTGCCGATGACCTTCACGAAGTCTTCGAAGCAGTCACGGGTTCGGGTGAAACGGTGCGGCTGGAACGCCAGCACGAGACGCCGTCCCGGGAACGCGCCGCGCGCCGCCGCCAGCGTGGCCGCCATCTCGACGGGGTGGTGCCCGTAGTCGTCGATCAAGGTGAACGTACCGCCGTCACTCGCCGGCTGTTCGCCGTAACGCTGGAAGCGCCGACCCACGCCGTTGAATTCCGCAAGCCCCTTGACGACCAGCGCATCGGGAAGTTCAAGCTCGGTGGCCACGGCAATCGCCGCGAGCGCGTTCAGCACGTTGTGGTCGCCGGGCAGGTTCAGGCTCACGCGCAGCTCGGGCATGCGCACGCCGTTGCGGCGCTGCACCGTGAACTGCATCGTGCCGGCGTTGGCCTTCACGTTCTCGGCGCGCACCATCGCGTCTTCGCCAAAGCCGTAGGTCACGACCGGCCGCGAAATCATTGGCATGATCGAGCGTACGCCCGGATCGTCGCTGCACAAAATCGCCGCGCCGTAGAAAGGCATGCGGTGGATGAACTCGACGAAAGCCGACTTCAGTCTCGCGAAGTCGTGGCCATAGGTGTCCATGTGGTCGGCATCGATGTTGGTGACGACCGCCATCACCGGCAGCAGGTTCAGGAATGAAGCGTCGGACTCGTCGGCCTCGACGACGATGTAGTCACCCGAGCCGAGCCGCGAATTCGCGCCAGCCGAGTTCAGCCGCCCACCGATCACAAAGGTCGGATCGACCCCGGCCTCGGCGAGCACGCTGGTGACCAGCGACGTGGTCGTTGTCTTGCCGTGCGTCCCAGCGATCGCTATGCCCGACTTCAGCCGCATCAACTCGGCGAGCATCACGGCGCGCGGCACCACCGGCACCCGCTTGGCGCGCGCGGCGATCACTTCGGCGTTGTCGGCCCGCACCGCCGTGGACGTGACCACGGCTTCGGCACCAACAATGTTGCCGGCATCGTGTCCGATGTTGATACGGATGCCGAGCGAGGCCAAGCGGCGTGTGGTGGCGCTGTCGCTCTGGTCAGAGCCCGAGACTGTGTAGCCGAGGTTGTGCAGGATCTCGGCGATGCCGCTCATGCCGGCGCCGCCTACCCCGACGAAGTGGATGTGCTTCACCGCGTGCTTCATGCCACGGCCTTTCCGCGTGCGCAACTCTTCGGCGGGGCTCGTGGCCCTTCGACGAAGTGGATGTGCTTCACCGCGTGCTTCATGCCACGGCCTTTCCGCGTGCGCAACTCTTCGTCGGGGCTCGTGGCCCTTCGACGAAGTGGATGTGCTTCACCGCGTGCTTCATGTCAGAGCCAACCGTTCAATCTGATCGGCCACGCGCGCTGCCGCCTTCGGCTTGGCAAGCGCGCGTGCCTTCGTGGCCATCCCAAGCAACGCCTCGCGCTGCAGGCCCTCCAGGAGGTCGGCCAGTTTGCGTGGCGAGAGTTCGTTTTGCGGCAGGTGAATCGCAGCGCCCTTGTCGGCCAGCCACTTCGCGTTGTCGCGCTGGTGCGCCGTGGTGCTGACGACCAGTGGCACCAGCACGGCCGGCACGCCGGCAGCACACAGCTCGCTGACCGTGACTGCGCCAGCACGGCAGACGATCACGTCGCACTCGGCCAGGCGCGCGGCCATGTCGTCTATGAAAGGCAGCAGCTGCGCGGCCACGTTTGCAGCCGCATAAGCGGCCTGCACGTTGGCGTGGTTTGCCTCGCCGGTTTGGTGCGTAACTTGCGGGCGGCGAGACTCTTCCAGCAGTGCCAGCGCTTGCGGCACGCACTCGTTGAGAACGCGCGCGCCCAGGCTGCCACCGACCACGAGCAGGTGCAAAGGACCGCTGCGGCCGGCAAAGCGCTTGGCCGGTTCGGGCAGCGCTTCGATCTCCGCGCGCACCGGGTTGCCAGTCACGACGGCGTCGCGCGTCCAGCGTGCGGCCTCGCCATCGAAACCGAAGGCCACGCGCCCCGCAAAAGGCAGCAGCGCGCGGTTGCTCATCAACAAAGAGGCATCGGCGTTGACGAGCACCAGCGGTTTGCGCAGCAGGGCGGCCATCAGTCCACCAGGAAAACAGACGTAGCCGCCCATCCCGAGCACGGCCGTCGCGCGGCGGCGGCGAAGTATCTGCAGGCAGCTCCAGAACGAGCCGAAGAGGCGCAGGCCGCCGCTCAAGCTTTGCCGCCAGCCCTTGCCTCGAAGGCCAGCAAACGCGATGGTGTCGAGCTCGATTCCGGTCGGAGGTACGAGGCGGTTTTCCATGCCGGTCGCCGTGCCGAGCCAGCTCACGCTCCAACCACGCCACTGCATTTCACGCGCGACCGCGAGCCCTGGGATCACATGGCCGCCGGTGCCGGCCGCCATCACGACGAGGTGATGTGCGCTCACTGAAGCACCTTCGCGTTGCGCGCTGGCGTATTCGCCCTCGGGGCGGTTCAGCGGGCTCATCCGCGACCCCCTCGCATCAACTGGCGATTTTCGATGTCGATGCGCAGCACGATCGCCAGTGCAATCATGTTCATCACGATGGCCGAGCCGCCATAGCTCATCAACGGAAGCGTCAGCCCCTTGGTCGGCAGCACACCGAGGTTAACGCCCATGTTGATGAAGGCCTGTCCACCCATCCACAGGCCAATGCCCTGCGCGAACAAACCAGCAAAGACGCGGTCGAGCGCAATCGCCTGGCGGCCAATATGAAACAAACGCCGCGCAAGCCAGAAGAAGGCCACGATGACGCAGGCCACGCCCACGAAACCGAGCTCCTCGCCAATCACCGCGAGCAAAAAGTCGGTGTGCGCCTCGGGAAGGTAGTGCAACTTCTCGACACTGGCGCCCAAGCCCTGGCCTAAGATTTCGCCGCGCCCGAAGGCGATCAGCGAGTGCGTGAGTTGATAACCCTTTCCCTGAGCGTATAGCGGGTCCCAGGGCTTCAGGAACGCCAAGATGCGTTCGGCACGCCAAGGGCTGCTGACGATCATCAACACGAAAGCGCCGGCCAGCACCGTGATGCTCAAACAGAACATTCGGCCGTTAACGCCGCCGAGAAAAAGAATGCCCATCGCGATCACCGCGATCACCATGAACGCGCCCATGTCGGGCTCGGCCAGCAGCAGCATGCCGATCACCCCGAGCGCGACCGTCATTGGCGCCACGGCGCGCACAAATTTTTCCTTGATGTCCATCTTTCGCACCATGTAGCTGGCGGCGTACATCGCGATCGCCAGCTTGGCGAGCTCTGAAGGCTGGAAGCTGACCGGGCCGACTGGAATCCAGCGGTGCGCACCGTTCACGCCCTTGCCGATGAACGGGATCAACACCAGCACGAGCATCAACAGCGATGCCACGAACACCCAGGGTGAAGCTTTCTCCCAAACACTGACCGGCACCTGAACGGTCACCAGCGCGGCGATCAACGAGACCGCGACGAAGAGAATCTGCCGGCTCATGAAGTAGGTGGGGGCATAGCGTGCGAACTTCGGGTTGTCAGGCATGGCCACGCTGGCGCTGTAGACCATCACCACCCCCATGGCCAGCAATGCAATCACAACGCAGACCAGCGCCTGGTCGAAGCCGGCGAGGCGCGCGGGTTGACTGCTCTTGCCCACATCGATCCAGTCGCGCACTGGGATCGCGCTCTCATCCCCGGGCTTGCCACGGCCCTTGCCCGTGCGCTTGGCGGTGCGCTTTCCGGTGCCCGTGCTGGTGCCCGTATCGGCTCCCTTGGCCACAAGCGCAGCGACGCGCTCGCGCAGCGCGGCAAGGCTGAACCAGGTCGCAAAGGAGGTCGCGCTCATGCCAGCACGCCCCCGCTGTCGGCCATGATGGCCTGCACTTCGGCAACGAACACTTCGGCACGGTGCGCGTAGTTGCGGAACATGTCCAGGCTTGCACACGCCGGGCTGAGCAGGACCGCGTCACCACTGTGCGCACGCTCGAAGCACCATCGGGCAGCGGCTTGCAGTGTCTCGAAACGCTGCAGTTGCACGCCGGTTGAAGCGAGCGCCGCTTCGATCTCTGCCGCGTCGCGGCCGATCGTCGCCACCGCACGCACATGGCGGCGCACCGGCTCGGCCAGCGGCGAGAAGTCTTGGCCCTTGCCGTCACCGCCGAGGATCACGACCAGTTTCGCCGGCGCCTTGTCGTCGCCAAGACCATTGAGCGCAGCCACGGTCGCGCCAACGTTCGTGCCTTTGCTGTCGTCAAACGCATCCACGCCGTTGAACGTGGCGACGTACTGCACGCGGTGCGGTTCGCCGGTGTATTCACGCAACCCGTGCAGCATGGGCGCAAGCGGGCAGTCGATGGCGCTGGCGAGCGCCAGGGCGGCGAGCGCGTTGGCGGCGTTGTGGCGGCCGCGCACGCGCAGTGCATCGGCCGGCATCAGGCGCTGAATGTGCAGTTCTTCGGGCTCCTTGTCGCCGCGGCCGCGCTTGATCGTCTCGTCAGCTTCGAGCGCGCGCACCATCCAGGCCATGCCGGTCTCGATGACCAGGCCGTAGTCGCCGGCGTGTTGCGGGCGGCCAAGACCAAAGCGCACGACCTTGCGCACGAGGGCACGTGCCGGCCGGCCGCGTGCGCCCTTGACCATGACCGGTGCAGGCACGAGCTTTTCGACCGCTGCGTCGTCACGGTTGATCACCATCACCGCGCTCTGCCCGAAGACTCGGGCCTTCGCGGCGATGTAGTTCGCCATTGAACCATGCCAGTCGAGGTGGTCTTGCGTAACGTTCAAAACGGCTGCAGCGCTCGGCTCGAAGCCTTTGGCTTCGTCGAGCTGAAAGCTGGAAAGTTCGAGCACCCAGACTTCGGGCAGGTGTTCGAACACCGGCTCGGCCAAAGGCGGCGGCGCCAGGATGATCGGCACCGGCGTGTCATCGTTGGCATCGATCTCAGCGACGGCCGGAGTTGCTTCGTCGGCCTGCTCAGCAACGTCGCCAGCTTCGCCAGCCGCTCCAGCAGCATCGGCATCGGCATCGGCATCGATCAAGGGCGAGGCAGGTTCCGCCACGGGGTCCAAGGCTGCCGGCGCGCTGGTGGCGGGCTCGAGGTCGAGCGCATCGGCCAGCGTCTGCAACATCGTCGGTCCGATGTTGCCTGCCACCGCCACGCGCTTGCCGGTGCGTGCGATCAACATTGCAGCCATCGCGGTCGTGGTGGTCTTGCCGTTGGTGCCGGTGATCGCGATCACCTTGGGCGCATAAGCGCGCTCGGCCTTCAGGTCGGCAAGTGCGCGAGCGAACAGGTCAAGCTCGCCCTGCACGAGGACGCCGGTCTCGGCGGCGCGGTTGAGTGGGCCTTTGATTCGCTCGTCGAGCGGTGAGAGGCCCGGGCTCTTCAGCACCAGCTTCACACCGACGAAGCTCTCGTCGCTGAGCGCGCCATGCAGCAAAACAGCGGAGGGCACGTGTTGTGCCAATGCGGCAGCATTCGGCGCCGCATCTCGCGAGTCCCACACCCGCACGTTCGCGCCGAAACGCGCGCACCAACGCGCCATGGCCAAGCCAGATTCACCCAGACCCAGCACAAGCACGGCGGTGTCGTTCAGGTAAGTCATGGCGCGCCCCACGGCGCTGCGCGCCGCACGCCTGAGGCGGCGTTGACTGTTTTGAGGTGGGTAGGCAAGCGGCTCATCAGCGCAGTTTCAAACTCGCCAGACCCACGAGACACAAGAGCATCGTGATGATCCAGAAGCGCACCACGACTTGCGTTTCTTTCCATCCCGACTTTTCGAAGTGGTGGTGCAGTGGCGCCATCTTGAAGATGCGCCGGCCGGTGCCAAAGCGCTTCCTTGTGTACTTGAACCACGCGACCTGCAGCATCACCGACAGTGCTTCGGCGACGAACACGCCGCCCATGATGCCGAGCACGATTTCCTGGCGTGTGATCACGGCAATGGTGCCGAGCGCGCCACCGAGCGAGAGCGCGCCCACGTCGCCCATGAAGACCTGCGCCGGGTGGGCGTTGAACCACAAGAACGCGAGGCCTGCTCCGGCCATCGCAGAGCAGAAAATCAGCAGCTCGCCGGTGCCAGGGATGTACGGGAACAGCAGGTACTTGCTGTACACCGAGCTGCCGGTGACGTAGGCGAAGACACCGAGTGCCGAGCCCACCATCACAACCGGCATGATCGCCAAGCCGTCGAGACCGTCGGTCAGGTTCACCGCGTTGCTCGCGCCAACGATCACGAAGTAGGTGAGCGCGATGAAGCCAAATACACCGAGCGGGTAGCTGACGGTCTTGAAGAAGGGCACGATCAGGTCGGCCTTGGGAGGTAGGTCGTTCGAAAAGCCACTTTGCACCCAGCGCAAGAACAATTCGAGAACGCGCAGGTTCGAGGTCTCGGACACGCTGAACGCAAGGTAGAGCGCGGCCACGACACCGATCAGCGACTGCCAGAAATACTTCTCGCCAGAGGCCATGCCTTCAGGGTTCTTCTGCACCACCTTGCGCCAGTCGTCGACCCAGCCGATCGCGCCGAAGCTCAGCGTCACAACGAGCACGATCCAGACGAAACGGTTGCTCCAGTCGAACCAGAGCAACGTGGAGACGCTGATGCCGATCAGGATCAGCACGCCACCCATCGTCGGCGTGCCGCTCTTGCTCAGGTGGGCTTGGACGCCGTAGTCGCGGATCGGCTGGCCGATCTTCAGCTCGGCCAGGCGCCGGATCACCCACGGCCCGAAGGCCAGGCCGATCAGCATCGCCGTCATCGCCGCCATCACGGCGCGGAAGGTGAGGTACTGGAACACGCGGAAGAAGCCAAACTCCGGCGACAGCGTTTGCAGCCATGAGGCCAGGCTAAGCAGCATGCGGCGCTCCTTCGTTGCGTGGACCCGCGGGATTCATCATTGCCGCCACAACCTGCTCCATGCGCATGAAGCGCGAACCTTTCACCACGACCGAACGGCAATCGGGCGCTTGGGCAAGGGCTGCGATCAACGAGGGCACTGCGTCGAAGTGGCGCGCGCCCGCGAATGCCCGTGCGCTGTGCGCGCTCATGCCGCCTGCGACCCACAGCTCATCGATGCCACGGGCCTTCGCGTAAGCGCCGACTTCGGTGTGAAACGCCGGGCCCTTCTCGCCCACCTCACCCATGTCGCCAAGCACCAGCCAGCGGGGGGCGGGCATTGCCGCCAGCACATCAATGGCCGCGCGCACGGAGTCGGGGTTGGCGTTGTAGGTGTCATCTATCAGCGTCACGCGCTGACCTGCGCGCTGAAACGACTTGACCTGCGACCGGCCGTTTACCGGCTCAAAGGCCCCAAGCCCACGGCTGATGGCCTCCAGCGGGCAGCCGGCGGCCAGCGCACACGCCGCAGCGGCCAGCGCGTTCTTCACGTTGTGCCAGCCTGCGACATGCAGTTGCACGGCGAGCGGGCCAGACGGGGTTTGCATCATCACAAGCCAGTGGGGTGCGGCGGCGTTGCCCATCCATTCAGCGTGGCAGGTCACGTCAGCATGGCCTTGCAACGCGAAAGTCAGCGTTCGACGCGTGCCGGCCAGCGCGCGCCATAGCGCGGCGTGGGTCTCGTCGGCAGGGAACACAGCCACGCCGTTGGTGCCAAGGGCCGAGATCACCGAGCCGTTTTCGCGTGCCACCGCTTCCACACTGGCCATGAATTCCTGGTGCTCGCGCTGTGCGTTGTTGACGAGCGCGACTGTGGGCGCAGCGATGTCGGCGAGCTCGGCGATCTCGCCCGTGTGGTTCATGCCGAGTTCGACCACAGCGGCAAGGTGCCAGGTGGTGGCGTCCTGGCGCAGCCCCAGCAGCGTGAGCGGCACGCCGATGTGGTTGTTGAAGTTGCCGGCGGTCGCGAACGCCGCATCACCAAGCCAGGCCCGCAGAATGGCCGCGATCATCTGCGTGACCGTGGTCTTGCCGTTGCTTCCGGTCACTGCGATCAGCGCAAGTTGCAGGCGCTGGCGCCAGGCGCGCGCGAGCGCGGTGAGCGCAGCCTGCGTGTCGGTGACCTGCAGCCCCGGCAAACCTGCCTCGGCGAGACCACGCTCGGCGAGCGCCGCGGCCGCTCCGCTGGCTTTGGCTTTTGCCAGAAACTCGTGCGCGTCGAAGCGTTCGCCCTTGAGCGCCACGAACAGGTCTCCTGCGCGCAGGCTGCGCGTGTCGCTGTGCACACGCAGCAGCCCGACCGCGCCACTCCCGACGAGCGTGGCTCCTGGCAGTAGCGCGTGTGCCTCAGCCAGCAGCATCATGATTTCGCCCCACGCAAAGTGAGCCCGACCTGGGCTTCGGCCAAATCGGAGAAGGGCAACTTCACGCCGCAAATCTCTTGGTAGTCCTCGTGGCCCTTGCCGGCGATCAGGATCACGTCGCGCACGTCGGCTTCACGCAGCGCGTAGCCGATTGCGGCGCGGCGCTCTTGAACCACCGTCACACGTTCTTGGTTTCCGGCCAAGCCTGCAACGATCTGCAGCGTGATGAAAGCCGGCGCTTCGTTGCGCGGGTTGTCGCTCGTGATGACGACGCGGCCAGCGAGGCGCTGTGCGAGCGCGCCCATCACCGGGCGTTTACCGGCGTCGCGGTTACCGCCGCAGCCGAAGACGCACCAGAGCTTTCCGCCACGTTGTGTGGCGAAGGGCTGCAACGCGAGCAGCGATTTTTCTAGCGCGTCGGGGGTGTGGGCGTAGTCGACCACGACTTCGGGGCCGGACTCGGTGGGCGCATTGGCGACAACGCGCTGCATGCGGCCAGGCACTGGCGTGAGGCTGGCGCAAACGCGCGCCGCATCGGCCAATGCCACGCCGGTCGCGCGCAAACCACCGATCACTGCCAGCAGGTTGGAGACGTTGTAGTCGCCGATCAGGCACGTTGCGACAGCCACCTGGGCCACACCTTCGTGCAGCTCGAAGCTGAGCCCGCCGTCCACGTACCTCACGTCGACGGCGCGCAGCCGAGCCGCCTGCGAGACCGAATACGTCCACACGTCGAGCGCCGATCCGTGAAGAGTTTTCGCCAACATTGCGCCTTGCGCGTCATCAATGTTGAGCACCACGGCCTTCAGGCCCGGCCAGGCAAACAGCGCCGCCTTGGCCTGCCAGTAGGCTTGCATCGAGCCGTGGTAGTCGAGGTGATCAAGCGTGAAGTTGGTGAACAGCGCAACATCGATCTGCGTGCCAGACAGGCGATGCTCGGCCACTCCGATTGACGAGGCTTCTATCGCGCAGGCCTCGAAGCCGGCATCGACAAAACGCCGGAAGGCCGCTTGCAGCGTCACCGGGTCGGGCGTGGTCAGGCCCGTGAACTCGATCTCTGCGGCCTTCTCCTGCGAAGGCGGTTCGCCGACCCCCAACGTGCCCACCACGCCACAGCGCCGGCCCAGAGCCGACAACGCTTGTGCGACCCACCATGCTGTCGAGGTCTTGCCGTTGGTGCCGGTGACGGCAATCACGCTCAAGTGCTTGCTGGGCGAACCCATGAAGCCGCTCGCCAGCTCGCCGGTACTGGTCTTCAGGTCGGCCATCGCCGCCACCTCGGCGCGCTCTTCCAGTGCGAATGCTTGCGCGCCATCGGCTTCGACCAGGCAAGCGTTCGCACCCGCCTGGAGCGCTTGTGCCACGAACTTGCGACCGTCAACCGCGTAACCCGGCCAGGCAATGAAGGCGTGTCCGGGCTGCACATGCCGGCTGTCGGTTGTGAGCGCGCGCACGCCACGCTCTGCAAACCAGCCGAGCGCTGAATCAACTGAGGAGAGCTGGCGCAAGGCCATCAGAAGCTCTCCTCTTCCGCCGGCACTTCGCGCGTGATGATTTGCGTCTTCACTTCCAGGTCCGGCTGCACGCCGAGCGTGCGCAGCGTTTGCTGCACCACCTGGCTGAAGACGGGTGCGGCCACGTCGCCGCCAAACCACTTGCCAGCGCTCGGCTCATCGACCATCACCGCAACGATGATGCGCGGGTTGACGATGGGCGCCATGCCGACGAACCACGAGCGGTACTTCTTGGTCGCGTAGCTCTTGCCTTCTTGCTTGTAGGCCGTGCCCGACTTGCCACCGACGGTGTAGCCCATCGTCTGCGCTTTGGGGCCGGTGCCACCGGGGCCGGCGGCCATCTGCAACATCTCGCGCACGGCCTGCGCGGTCTTGGCCGAGAAAACGCGCTGGCCCACTACTGGCGTGGTGGCGTTGGTGTCAGACGTGCGGTCGAGCTTGACCGGAATCACCTCGCCGTCGTGCGCGAATGCGGTGTAGGCGTGTGCGATTTGCAGCAGCGACGCCGACAGGCCGTAGCCGTAGCTCATGGTCGCCTGCTCAATCGGGCGCCAGGTCTTGTAGGGGCGCAAACGGCCGGTCACGGCACCTGGAAAACCGATCTGCGGCTTCTGGCCAAAACCCACCTGGGCGTACAGCTCCCACATCTCGCGCGGGGTGAACTGCATCGCCATCTTCACGGCGCCGACGTTGCTCGACTTCTGGATCACCTGCGCCACCGTGAGGTCGCCGTGCGGGTGCGCGTCGGTGATGGTCGAGCCGGTGATGGTCAGCTTACCCGGCGCCGTCTGAATGATGGTGTTCGGCGTGACACGCCCGCTTTCGATCGCCCAAGCGGCGATGAAGGGCTTCATCGTGGAGCCGGGTTCGAACGTGTCAGTGAGGGCGCGGTTGCGAAGCTGCGCGCCACTCAGGTTGCGGCGGTCAGCAGGCGAGTAGCTCGGGAAATTGGCCAGCGCGAGCAGCTCGCCACTCTGCGCGTCGAGCACCACCACGCTGCCGGCCTTGGCCTTGTGCTCAGCCACCGCATCGCGGATGCGCTGGTAGGCGAAAAACTGCACCTTGGAGTCAATCGACAAGGCGATGTCGCGCCCGTCGACCGGCGCCAAGCTGTCGCCAATGTCTTCGACAACACGGCCCAGCCGGTCTTTGATGACGCGGCGGGAACCGTCGCGGCCGGCCAAGTCTTTTTCGAACGCCAGTTCGATGCCTTCTTGGCCGCGGTCTTCCACGTTGGTGAAGCCCACCACGTGCGTGGCCGCTTCGCCTTCGGGGTACTTGCGCTTGTACTCGCGCAGTTGGTGAATGCCCTTCAGATTGAGCGCGAGCACGTCTTTCGCCACCTGGTCGTCGGCGAGGCGTTTGAGCCAAACGAAATTGGTGTTGTTGTCAAGACGGCCCTCGAGTTCTTGGGGCGTCATGCCGATCAGTTTGGCAAGCTGGCGACGCTCGCCTTTGTCCGCGCTGAAGTCTTTAGGAATCGCCCAGAGCGACGACGCCGGCACGCTGGAGGCAAGGATCTGGCCGTTGCGGTCGAGGATCCGCCCGCGGCTCGCCGGCAAGGAGAGTGAACGCGCGTAGCGAATCTCGCCCTGCTTCAGGAAAAACTCGGTGCCGACGATCTGAACGTAGACCGCGCGGCCGAGCAAGATGCAAAAACTAAGACCCACCAGCGCCACCAGAAACTTCGAGCGCCACGGCGGCGTTCTCGAGGCGAGCAGCGGGCTGGTCGAATAGTTGACGCTGCGCACACTGGTCGCGCCCGGCGATTTGCGCGATGCACCAGCGCCGCTGTGCAGGCCGTTGCCGAGCCAGCTCATCGTTGGACTCCCGCAGGTGCTGATCCCGGCGCAGACGAGCTCGCCGAATCCGCGCGCGCATAACTCACGTACTGCGTGACGGCCGGCGTGGCGGAGCGCATCGCGAGCTTGTCGCGTGCGGTCTTCTCCACGCGCAGCGGGGTGGCTTGCGACTGCTTTTCCGAGCGCAGCCGCTCGTATTCGCTGTCAAACAAACGCTCTTGGTCGCGCGCACGGTCGAGCTCAGCAAACAGGCGGCGTGACTCGTGCGACACCCGCACGAGATACAGGCTGCTGCAAACCAGCGCCAAGAGCAGCAGCACGTTCAGGCGCGTCATGCTGTCTCGGTGCGTTCGGCAACGCGCATTACCGCGGAGCGCGAGCGCGGGTTTGCTCGCACTTCGCCATCACCGGGCTTGACACGCGCTATCGACTGCAGGCGCATCGCCTTCGGCTCGGCAAACGGCGCACGCCGGTCGAACACATGTTTGCTTTCGCTCGCGACGAAGGTCTTGACGATGCGGTCTTCGAGCGAGTGAAAGCTGATCACCACGAGCCTGCCGCCGGGCACAAGCACCTCGAGTGAGGCGCTCAGCCCTTGTTGGAGCTCCTCAAGCTCGGCGTTGACGAAAATCCGAAGAGCTTGAAATGTGCGCGTTGCAGGGTTCTGACCCGCTTCGCGGGTTTTGACCGCACCAGCCACGACGTTGGAAAGGTCCCCTGTGGTTTGAACAGGGTTCCCGCTTTCGCGCCGAGCAACAAGCGCCTTTGCAACCTGTAGAGCAAACCGTTCTTCCCCATAGTCACGAATCACCTCCGTTAATTGGCGCACATCGGCGCGGGCGAGAAACTCCGCCGCGCTCTCGCCGCGGGTGGTGTCCATGCGCATGTCCAGCGGACCGTCAAACCGGAAGCTGAAACCGCGCTCGGGGTTGTCGATCTGCGGAGAAGAAACGCCCAGGTCGAGCAGCAGTCCGTCGACCCGGCTCACGCCTAGCGAGGCAAGCAGCGACACCAGGTGCGCAAAGCTGCTGTGGTGAATAGAAAAGCGTGGGTCGGCGATGCCTGTGGCGTCGGCGCTCGCGGCCTCGACCGCCTGCGGATCACGGTCTATCGCGATCAGCCGACCTTCTGGGGACAGGCGTTCAAGCAATGCGCGCGAGTGCCCGCCGCGGCCGAATGTGCCGTCGACGTAAATGCCCGCCGGCTTGGTCACGAGAGCGTTGATCGCTTCGGCCAGCAAGACGGTGGTGTGTTGCCAGTCGCTGCGAGGGTGCATGGAGACGGCGCCGATCAGAAACTGAAACTTTTCAACGATTCGGGCATTTCAGACTGCATGACCTTGGCTTCGTACTCGGCGTAACGCTGCGCGTCCCAGAGCTCAAAGTGGCTGCCCATGCCGAGCAGCATCAAGTCGCGCACCAGGCCGGCTGACGCACGCAGCTCGGGCGGCACGAGAAAGCGTGAAGAAGCGTCGATCTCAACTTCCATCGCGTTGCCGAGGAACACGCGGCGCCATGCACCGCCACCCATCGGCAGCGCAGCGATGCGCTCGGAAAACGTCTCCCACGCCGGACGCGGAAATATCATCAACGAGCCTTCTGGGTGCTTCGTGATCGTGAGCTGAGTGACGCCCATCGTGGCCAGCAGCTCGCGGTGACGCGCAGGTACGGCAATGCGTCCCTTGCTGTCCAGCGTCAGGGCCGCAGGCCCTTGAAACACGTTGTTTGCCACAAACATCCACTAAAGTGCACTTTTCGCCACTTTAACGGACGGGGGCGGTGCGGTCAATTCAAAATGTAAATAAAAATCAATGGAATCAAGGACTTAGCGCTGATTTTAAACCCAGCATCGTTATAAAAGATGTTCAAAAATAAGGACTTGCAGGGGTCAGTGAAAGTATTGGGTGAGATTGGTGCGTGGCGGGTCCCGGTTCGGCGATCTGAAGCGAACTGGCCAGACTGCAAGAAATCTCACGCCGCTGGAAGTGGAAAGGCCCCCTGCCCCACCAGCACCAGCACCAGCACCAGCACCGCTTCGCGCGGTTCGGCCAGGCCGCGCGCCGCCAACAGCGGTGTGCGCTTCACGGCGTGCGACTTGGACAGCCGCCGTTCGTGAAACCGAAGTGATCAGTACAAGGAAATCGTCATGAGCACGTCATTCGATGCAATCGTCATAGGTGCAGGCCAGGCCGGCCCGTCGCTCGCGGTGCGGCTCGCCGCCTCTGGCCTGAAGACCGCATTGATTGAGCGCACGCACCTGGGCGGCACCTGCGTCAACGATGGCTGCATCCCCACAAAGACATTGGTCGCGAGTGCCCGCGCTGCACATGTGGCGCGGCGCGGGGCCGAGTTTGGCGTGATCGTGCCGGGCCCGGTCAGTGTCGACATGAAAGCCGTGAAAGCGCGCAAGGACGCGGTGGTCGCGCAGTCAGTCAACGGGCTCACCGATTGGCTGACCGGCACCGCCAACCTGAGCCTGGTGAGCGGCACCGCACGCTTCACCGGGCCGCACGACCTTGACGTGGACGGGCGGGCCTTGCATGCACCGAAGATTTTCATCAACGTCGGCGGCCATGCAACGCTGCCCGACTGGCCTGGCATGGCAGACGTGCCGGTGTTGACCAACACCTCGATGATGCAGCTCGACGTGCTGCCCGATCACTTGCTGATCGTCGGCGGCAGCTACATCGGTCTCGAGTTCGCACAGATCTACCGGCGCTTCGGCTCGAAGGTCACCGTCATCGAACATGGCGACCGGCTGATTTCGCGCGAAGACCCGGAAGTATCGAAGGAGGTGCAAGCGATTTTGGAGCGCGAGGGTGTCGAGTTTGTTCTCTCGGCGCGCGCTGCGACGGTGAGCAAGTCTGCGGACGGGCTTATTTGCGTCACGCTGAGTTCAGCCGGTGATGCCCGGTCATTGAAGGGCAGCCACATGCTTGCAGCCGTTGGCCGCAAACCCAACACCGAAGGTCTGGGTCTGGAGAGCGCCGGCGTAGAGTGCGACACGCGCGGTTTCATCAAGACCGACGAACACCTTCGCACCAACATCGAAGGTGTGTGGGCGCTCGGCGACGTGAACGGCCGGGGCGCGTTCACGCACACCTCGTACAACGACTTCGAGATCGTTGCCGCAAACTTGTTCGACAACGAGCCTCGCCGCACCAGCGACCGCATAGCGGCCTACGCACTGTTCATCGACCCGCCGCTCGGCCGGGTTGGCCAAACGGAGGCCGAAGTGCGCGCCACCGGGCGGCCGGCGCTCGTGGGCATGATGCCAATGAGCCGCGTCGGGCGCGCCCGGGAACGCGGTGAAACCCAGGGCTTCATGAAGGTGCTGGTCGACACGCAGACCGAGCGCATTCTGGGTGCCGCACTGCTCGGTATCGAAGGCGATGAGGTCGTGCACCTGTTGCTCGACGCGATGGCTGCTGGCGTGTCGTACAAGGCAATCCATCGCACGATGCACATTCACCCGACGGTGAGCGAGCTGATCCCCACGCTGCTGGGTTCGCTCAAGCCGCTGGTCGATTGAGCGCCTCAACCATCAACTTCCTTCAGCGATTGGTTACGGACGCGCTTAGTGCAGAGCCCGCACGGGCCGGCCCGTGACTTCAACGGCGACCCGGCCCGAAACCGGCCCACCAGACGCTCAACGCGCATGCCAGCACCATCGCACCGTAGGTGAGCATCTTGCCGTCGCGGCCGAAGACGATCAGGCCGGCCAGCAGCGTGATCGCCGAGCCGGCGACGGCCCACGTGCTCAGCCGCATCAGGCTCGCACTCTTGAGGCTGCTGAGCCACATCATCTTGGCCATCAGGGCGGTCAATAGACCCACCCCCAGTGCGGGTGAGAAAAAATTCAGCAGGTGCCACAAGGCATCGGTCGGGCCCACGCAAAAAATCCTTTTGAATAGCTGGAAAGCGGTGGCCCGTGCAATGCTGTGATGCCGATCAAGCTCGTTGCGAGGCTTTTGCCAACTCCTTCACCGCTGCGGAGCGGGCGAATTTTATAATCTGGAAATGAGCGTCTTCGCCCTCGGCTTGAATCACACGACCGCACCACTTGATCTGCGCGGTCGTTTTGCATTCCCGACAGAGCAAATCGCGCCCACGCTGCACGGTTTTCGCGAACGTTTGCAGCGGGCCAGCGAGGTCGCGATCATCTGCACCTGCAATCGCACTGAGCTCTATGTGGGCGCAGCACCCTCGCTCGTGAGCCCGGCGGTCGATTGGCTTGCCGGCCTGGGTGGCGTGAGCCCGCAGACCTTGCGCGAGCACGCTTACGTGCTTGAAGGCGGCGCTGCGGCGCGCCACGCTTTCCGCGTTGCCAGCGGGCTCGATTCCATGGTGCTCGGCGAGCCGCAGATCCTCGGCCAGTTCAAGCAGGCAGTGCGTGAAGCAGAAACCGCCGGCACGCTCGGCGGCGTCCTGCACCAGATGTTCCAGCGTTCGTTCGCGGTGGCGAAAGAAGTGCGCACCTCAACCGAAATCGGCGCCCATTCCATCAGCATGGCCGCTGCGGCCGCGCGGCTGGCCTCGCAGCTGTTCGAAGATCTGAGCGAAACCAAGGTGCTGTTCGTCGGCGCGGGCGAGATGATCGAACTCGTCGCCACCCACTTCGCGGCGCGCTCACCGCGCGCGATGGCGGTGGCCAACCGCACGCTCGAACGCGGAGAAAAGCTGGCCTCGCGCTTCGGCGCTGAAGCGGTGCGCATGGCCGACCTACCAGCGCGCCTGGCGGAATTCGACATCGTAATTTCCTGCACCGCGAGCTCGCTGCCGATCATCGGCCTGGGCGCGGTCGAGCGCGCGCTGAAGCTGCGCAGAAAGCGCCCGATGTTCATGGTCGACCTGGCCGTGCCGCGCGACATTGAGCCCGAAGTGGCGCGGCTCAGTGACGTGTACCTCTACACCATTGACGATCTCTCTAGCCTGGTGCGGTCGGCTGGCGACAAACGCCAGGCTGCCGTCGAGCAGGCCGAAGCCATCATCGAAACCGGTGTGCAAAGCTTCGTGCACTGGCTCGACCAGCGTGGTTCGGTGCCGCTGATCCAGGCTTTGCTCTCTCAGGCCGACGACTGGCGCAGCACCGAGATCGCCCGCGCGCGCAAGATGCTCGCCAAGGGCGATCCCGTCGAAGCGGTACTTGAAGCGCTGTCGCGCGGCCTGATGCAGAAGATGCTGCACGGCACACTGGCCGAGCTGCACACGGCCGACGGCGCGCACCGCGCCGAGCTGGCGCAGACGGTGTCGCGCCTGTTCCTGCGCCAGAACCCGCGCCTGCCGACCGACGACCAGCGTTAGCGGCCGCGCAGTACACCGCGTTTCGCGGCACCGTTGCGCTCCAGGCTGGTGCGTGGTGCCCCGCCCATTCGATTCAGAGCACCTCGATGAAAAACTCTCTCCGCCAACAATTCGAGCGCTTGGCATTGCGCCTGTCAGAGCTCGACGCCACCCTGGGCGACTCTGGCGTTGCCAGCGACATGAAGCGCTACCGCGAGCTAACACGCGAGCATGCAGAGGTGTCGGGCCTGGTCGAGCGCTTCAGGCGTTTCGAGCAGCGCGAGCGTGACCTGGCAAGCGCACAAGGAATGCTTGCTGACCCGGAATTCGCCGAGATGGCCCAGCAAGAAATCGCCGAAGCTCGCGCAGACACCGAGCGCTTGCACTTCGAGCTACAAACCGTGTTGCTGCCGCGTGACCCCGACGATGCGCGCAACGTGTTTCTCGAAATCCGCGCCGGCAGCGGCGGCGACGAGTCGGCACTGTTCGCAGGCGACCTTGCGCGCATGTACCTGCGCCACTGCGAACGCCGCGGCTGGCGCAGCGAGCTGATGAGCGAGAGCGTCAGCGACCTCGGCGGCTACAAGGAAGTGGTGTTCCGCATCGAGGGCGATGACGTGTATGCGCGTCTCAAGTTCGAGTCTGGTGGCCACCGCGTGCAGCGTGTGCCGGCAACCGAAACACAAGGGCGCGTCCACAGCAGCGCCTGCACGGTGGCGGTATTGCCGGAGCCCGACGAAACCGAGGAAGTGACGCTGAACCCGGCCGAGCTTCGCATCGACACCTTCCGCGCCAGCGGCGCTGGTGGACAGCACATCAATAAAACCGATAGCGCGATCCGCATCACGCACCTGCCGACAGGCATCGTGGCCGAGTGCCAGGACGACCGCTCGCAACACAGAAACAAGGCCAAGGCGATGGCCGTTTTGACCGCGCGCGTGCGCGACAAGGATCTTAACGAGCGCAACGTGAAAGAAGCCGCCACGCGCAAGGGCCTGATCGGGAGCGGCGACCGCAGCGACCGCATTCGCACGTACAACTTCCCACAAGGGCGGCTGACCGACCACCGCATCAACCTCACGCTGTACAAGTTGCAGTTCATCCTCGACGGCGATCTCGAAGGCGTGACTGCCGCGCTGCAGGCGGCGCAGGCAGCCGCGCAACTGGCGGCACTGGAAAGCGGGCAGGCATGACGAACCCGCCTGACCCTGGCTCGCTCAGCATCGCGCAGGCCTTACTAGAAGCGCGCGTCCTCGGCGTCGCCCGGCTCGACACACTGATGCTGCTGGGCGACGTGCTGTCGTGCTCCCGCACCTGGCTGCTCGCGCATGACGATGCCGGGTTGAATGCCAAACAAGCCAGCCAGTTGCGGGCCGGGCTCGCCCGGCTTGCCGCTGACGAGCCGCTCGCCTACGTGCTGGGCGAAAAGGAATTCCACGGCCTGACGCTCAAAGTGGATTCGTGCGTGCTCGTGCCCCGACCCGACACCGAAGTGCTGGTGGACTGGGCGATCGAACTGCTGGTCGCCATGGTGCGACCAAACGTTGTCGATCTCGGCACCGGCAGCGGCGCAATCGCACTGGCCGTGAAACACGCTGTTCCTCTGGCCACCGTGACTGCGACGGACCTGAGCGCAGCGGCGCTTGGGGTTGCGCGAACCAACGCACATCTGCTGGGCCTCGACATTGAATTCATCGAAGGCTCATGGTGGCAGGCCTTGCCACAGCGCCGCTTTCAGCTTGTACTCAGTAACCCACCGTACATCGCCGGTGGCGACAAGCACCTCGCGGCGCTCACCCACGAGCCAGCGCTGGCACTGACACCCGGCGGCGATGGCCTGGGCGCGCTGAGCAGCATCGTCGCCGGCGCAAGCGCGCATCTGGAAACTGGCGGCTGGCTCTTGCTGGAACACGGCTTCGACCAGGCCAATGCAGTGCAAGCGTTGATGAGCGAACACGGGTTCGGCCGCGTTCAGACGCGTCAAGACATTGCGGGTCTGCCGCGTTGCAGCGCCGGTTGCTGGTCGTATCGCCCGCAACGCGTACCAAGCAACGAAGCGCCTGCAGTCGTGCGAAAGAGCGCGCCTCCTTCATCTGAGGGAGGTGGTGGAGCGCGAGACGCAACACGCACCGCATTCAACGGCGTAGCATGAAACTTCGTCGTGGCGTCGCCTGGAAGTTCGGCGCGGTGTGTCACCCCGAAACCTTTCGAGGAGTCAATCATGCAAAAGCTGACATGTGTGATTTTCGGGCTGCTTGCCGCGGCGACGTGTGCGGCGCAAGCGAGCGCCGGTGACGGCATCACAGCCAGCCCCGAGCAGCTTCGATGGTCCCGCTGGCAGGGCCGCATGACCCTTGCTGCCGAACCGTCTGGGCTCAGACTCAACGCCGTCAGCCTGATGGGCGACTACTACTTCAGTGGTTCGTTCGCGGGCTCGCAGCGCGTAGGCGGTTTTCGCGCCACCAGCGGCCTCATGGTGGGCCCGCGTACCCAGTCTTGGCTCGGGCAACCAGGCCTGAGTTCTGGCAGTGCCTTGAGCATCGGCAGCCAGGCTTTCGGCCAAGCTGCGGCTCAGCCTTCTGCGGGCGATACCCCCATCGACACGGGCACCCTGCCCTACCTCGGCCTGGGTTACACGGGCTTGTCGCTGCGCGGTGGCTGGAACTTCAATGCCGACCTGGGTCTGCTGGCGCGCAACCCCGGCAACGTCGTCACGTTTGGGCGCAGCCAGAGCTTGGACGACAAGGTGCACGAGTTGCGCGTGTTGCCCGTGCTGCAGTTCGGCGCTTCGTACTCGTTCTAAGAGCCTGCGAACCGGCCGACCTCGCAGGCGAATTTGGTGCTGCGAAGCAAGAGATGCCTTCGGATCTGAGCGGCCTCACGTCGCGGGCAGGACTGCCCTGTCAGCGCGGATTTGCTTTGAGACAGGAGACCAGTTGCAACCGATGGTCCAAGTTTCATTGGGAACCGATTGATCCGGTGTTCGGCATTGCTCGTCGTCGCCCGACAAAAGACAAACCCCTCCGGACTTGCGGTCCGAAGGGGCGGGTGGCTTGCGCCACCGTTTGGAGATCCGGAGGAATAAGGTCCGGTGCTCCTCTAGCGCAGTGACTGCGCCATGGGTTTTGCTTGCATGCAAGCTCTACAAACTTAGACCATGCGGCGCCAAACTTCAAACGGAAGCCAGCTAGTTACATACCCTCGTGTCAGGGCGCCGGTTCATGATTGAGTCGACCAGACTTTGCACGCGCTGCTCGACGGCGGCGTCCATGCGGATCGGCCGGCCCCACTCGCGCGACGTTTCACCTGGCCACTTGCTGGTGGCATCGAGCCCCATCTTGCCGCCCAGGCCGCTGACTGGCGAAGCGAAATCGAGGTAGTCGATCGGCGTGTTCTCAAGGAGCGTGGTGTCGCGCACCGGGTCCATGCGTGTCGTGATCGCCCACAGCACTTCCTTCCAGTCGCGAATGTTCACGTCGTCGTCCGTCACGACGATGAACTTGGTGTACATGAACTGGCGCAAAAAACTCCAGATGCCGAACATCAGCCGCTTGGCATGGCCGGGGTAACTCTTCCTGATGCTGACGATGGCCATGCGGTAGCTGCAGCCCTCGGGCGGCAGGTAGAAGTCGATGATCTCGGGAAACTGCTTTTGCAGGATCGGCACGAAGACTTCGTTCAGCGCGACGCCGAGGATGGCGGGTTCGTCGGGCGGCTTGCCTGTGTAGGTGGAGTGGTAGATCGGCCGCTCGCGGTGGGTGAGTCGGTTGATTTCGAACACCGGAAACCAGTCTTGTTCGTTGTAGTAGCCAGTGTGGTCGCCGAAGGGACCTTCGAGCGCGTGCAGGTAACCGTTGACCTCTTTGGTCCTCACGCCGAGTTCGCTGACGCCGGCGAAGCCTTTGGCCGCCACTGGAATGTGGCCTTCGAGAACAAACTCGGCGCTGGCCGGCACCTGCAGCATCACGCCGGCATCGCCGACCGCCGAATCGACCACCTCGGTGCGGCTGCCGCGCAGCAAGCCGGCGAACTGGTACTCCGAAAGAGTGTCTGGCACAGGTGTTACGGCGCCGAGAATGGTCGCCGGGTCGGCGCCGAGCGCCACGGCCATTGGAAACGGCTGGCTGGGTTTGGTGAGGGCGAAGTCGCGAAAGTCGAGCGCGCCGCCGCGGTGGGCGAGCCAGCGCATGATGACCTGGCGGCGGCCTATCACCTGCTGGCGATAAATGCCCAGGTTCTGGCGCTGGCGTGCATTCGGCCCGCCTTGTGGACCGCGGGTGATGACGAGCCCCCAAGTAATGAGAGGGCCGGCGTCGTCGGGCCAGCAGGTCTGAACCGGCAACTTGCCGAGATCGACCTCGTACCCGTTGATCGTCACTTCCTGGCAAGGCGCGCGGCGCACGCTGGCAGGCTTCATGTCCCACAGCGCCTTCGCCATATGGAACAACTTGCCAGCGTCTTTCAGGCCTTTGGGCGGCTCGGGCTCCTTCAGGCTGGCGAGCAGGCGCCCCACGTCGCGCAGCTCGTTCACCTCGTTGGCGCCCATGCCTAGCGCCACTCTACGCGGGGTTCCGAAGAGGTTTGTCAACGCCGAAATTTTGTAACCTGTGGGGTTCTGGAACCACAGGGCTGGCCCGGAAGCGCGCAGTACGAAGTCACTGACCGCTGTCATCTCCAGCCGCACCGACACTGGCTCTGCGACCTGCTTGAGCTCGCCCAAACGCTCCAGCCCGGCCATGAAGTCCCGCAGGTCTCTGTATTTCATACTCAAAAGTTATTACAGACAGGTTTGATAATCTTGACCGGTTATGAAACGACTTGTTAGATTCCGCCCATCTTTGGTCTGGAGGGATAACCAGCAGCCTTTCGCCCCTCGGCAAAACCGTACGGACAGCCGCACGACAGCCGAGTGACAACCCGGTCGATGCCCGCATCTCCGACTCTTCGGAAGCCGCGGACACCGACTTTTAATTATCGCCGCCGCTTGCTGGCGGGCTGCTCGCCCGGGCTTGCGCCACCACTGCAAGCGACGTGGCGAACGAAGGAGAGAAGAAAAAATGAAGGCATTGAGCCCACTGATAGTGTTGATTCACACGGCCCGCCATGCAGCCGCCCAGTCGGTTTCGGTGTTTCTGCGCGATGCGGGCCATGGGCTGCTCGAAGTCAGCCACAACACGCTGGCCCTCATGGGCCTCATGCTCGCGGCCGCTGTGATGTTCGTAGCCGGCCAGTCCGACCTTCGCCACGAGGCCGAAACCCTCATGCTCGGCTGGCTGCAGGCTCGCCATGAAGCCAGGTCCGAGCCGGCCGATCTGCTCGCCGCCGAATTGAGCGAACCCGATGCCATCGCCCGCGCCACCGCTTCTGACCCGAAAGACCTGAGCCGCCAGCAGGCAGCTGTGGCGCAGTGGCTTTCGCGCCGCTACCGCGTGGCCCCGGAACCCGTGAGCCGCCTGGTCCAAGAAGCCTGGCGTGTCGGCGAAAAAGCGAGCCTGGACCCGACGCTGATCCTGGCCATCATGGCCATCGAGTCGAGTTTCAACCCATTCGCGCAGAGCGCGGTGGGCGCCCAGGGCCTGATGCAGGTCATGACCAAGGTGCACAACGACAAGTACGAGGCCTTTGGTGGCAACCATGCGGCTTTCGACCCGGTCACGAACTTGCGTGTGGGTGTGCAGGTCCTGAAGGAGTGCATTGCGCGCGCCGGCGGCATCGAGGCCGGCCTGCGCTTTTACGTGGGCGCCGGCAACATGACCGACGACGCCGGTTACGCTGGCAAGGTGCTCAGCGAACAGCAGTCGCTGCGCCAGGTGGCAAGCGGCAGAGCCGTGCCCGCACGCAGTCCGCTGCTTTCCGTGTCGGCTCCGGTCGCCGAAGCTCCGGTACCGACCGCCCAGCCCGAGCACAGCGCCCCGGCCCAGCCGGAGGAAGCGAGCAAGCCGGAGCAGCTCGCACTGTTGCGCTGAGGAGCGGCGAACTTTTAGAAGAGGCCAGGTTCGATGCGCCTCACGCGGCACTTCAGTCCCTGGGCGTCCCGAACAATTCACACGCTTTGCGTCGTCTAAGCGGAGTCGCCTGCGCAAGCGCACCGCCGATTCACTCCGCCCCGATCATTCGACGGGCCCTGCCAGTACACTGAGGAGGCCGCGCAACTGGCGATGCGGCCCGGCAGCCTTGCACGGGCCTGAGGTGGCTTACCACCGGGAAGCGCGGTCGGCACTTGCGTGTGCAAGTTGGCCGGTCAGCCGTTCGCCTGGGCAGCCCTGAGGTCGTTTGCGCAACGCAGACGCTCCGGAACTCGCATCCGGTCGCTCAGGGACTTCAACTGAAGAGGACTGCCGATCATGTTTGACCGCACCAAATCAACTGTCGCCAACGTCGACCCCGACCTATGGTCAGTCATCCAACGCGAGAATCAGCGCCAGGAAGACCACATCGAACTGATTGCTTCTGAGAACTACGCCTCGCCAGCCGTCATGGCTGCGCAAGGCAGCCAGCTCACCAACAAGTACGCCGAGGGCTACCCAGGAAAGCGCTATTACGGCGGCTGCGAGTACGTCGACATGGTCGAGCAGCTCGCCATCGACCGCCTGAAGCTGCTGTTCGGCGCTGACCATGCCAACGTGCAGCCGAACTCGGGCTCGCAGGCCAACCAGGGAGTGTTCTTCGCCCTGCTTCAGCCTGGCGACACAATCATGGGCATGAGCTTGGCCGAAGGCGGCCACCTCACGCATGGCATGCCGCTGAACATGAGCGGCAAGTGGTTCAAGGTGGTGAGCTACGGCCTGACAGCCGCTGAGGAGATCGACTACGACGCGATGGAGCGCCTGGCTCACGAGCACAAGCCCAAGCTCATCATCGCCGGCGCATCCGCCTACAGTCTGCGCATCGACTTCGAGCGTTTCGCCAAAGTCGCCAAGGCGATCGGCGCCCACTTCATGGTCGACATGGCGCACTACGCCGGCCTGATCGCCGGCGGCGTGTATCCGAACCCCGTGCCGTTTGCCGACGTGGTCACTTCCACCACCCACAAGAGCCTGCGCGGCCCGCGCGGCGGGGTGATTCTGATGAAGGACCACGTGGCCAAGCAGATCAACAGCGCGATCTTCCCCGGCATCCAGGGCGGGCCGCTGATGCACGTGATCGCCGCCAAGGCGGTCGCCTTCAAGGAAGCGCTGGCGCCGGAATTCAAGCTGTACCAGCAGCAGGTGGCGAAGAACGCGGTCGTGCTGGCCGACACGCTGATAGAGCGAGGCCTGCGGATCGTGAGCGGCCGCACCGAATCGCATGTGATGCTGGTCGATCTGCGCCCGAAGGGCCTGACCGGCAAGGAAGCCGAGAACCTGCTGGGCGCTGCTCACATGACGTGCAACAAGAACGGCATTCCGAACGACCCGCAAAAACCGATGGTGACGAGCGGTATTCGCCTGGGCACCCCGGCAATGACGACCCGCGGCTTTACGGAAGAACAGGCGCGCCTTACCGCGCACCTGATTGCCGACGTGCTCGACAAGCCGAACGACGAAGCGAACATCTCAGCGGTGCGTGCCAAGGTGGCGGCATTGACACGCGACTTCCCGGTCTACAGGTAAAGCGGGCGCCGGGGTCGCGCAAGCGGCCCCAACTCTTCCCATGCGTTGTCCCTTCTGCAGCTTTGAAGACACTCAGGTCGTCGAGACCCGCGACTCCGACGAGGGCGACGTCGTGCGCCGCCGCCGCCGCTGCCAGAGTTGCGACAAGCGTTTCACCACCTACGAACGGCCCGAGATCGCGCTGCCTTCGGTCGTCAAGAAAGATGGCACGCGGGCCGAGTTCAACCCTTTGAAGATCCACGCCTCGATGCTGCTTGCGCTGCGCAAGCGGCCGGTCAGCGTCGAGCAGATCGACGCGGCGATGGAACGGATCAAGGACAAGCTCCTCAACAGCGGCGCGAAAGAAGTGCCCTCCACGAAGCTCGGCGAGCTGGTGATGCGCGAGCTCAAGCGTATCGACAAGGTCGCCTATGTGCGCTTCGCGTCCGTGTACCGCAGCTTCGAAGATGTGGACGAATTCCGGCAGCTGATCCGCGACATTTGAGCCGGAATTTGCTCGCAGGCCCTCGGTGGCTGCGCACTACCCCCGAAGGAGGGAGCGCCTCGGGCGCACTCGAGAGAGGGGCGGTCCATTCCCGCCAGGTGGGGGCGCGCAAGAAGGCGCGAATTTATACAGTCTGGGCATCGTTTCAACCACGAAGCACAGATGAAAAACTTTCGCCCCCTCACCAGGCGCCAACGCGGCATCACCCTGCTCGAAGCCTGCGCCGTGATCAGCATCGGCTCGATCCTGGCCGCGGTAGCAGCACCAAACCTGCAAGGCCTGATTGACAGCCGCCGGCTCGACGGCGCAGCCACGCTGCTGGCCGCCGACATCCAGTTCGTGCGCAGCGAGGCAGTGGCCCGCAACGTGCCGGTGCGCCTGAGCTTCTACCCGAACGCCGAAGGCAGTTGCTACGTCGTTCACACCGGTAACGCCGGGGATTGCGCCTGCGACACGAACGGCCCTGCCACCTGCAGCGGCGACGCACGCCAGATCAAGACGGTGGCGCTCAGCGCCGCCGACCGCGTGAGCCTGCAGACGAACGTGACCTCGGTGTTGTTCGACCCGCTGCACGGCACCAGCACACCCACCGGCACGCTGCGGGTGATTGGCCAACAAGGTCGTGCCGTGCACCACGTCATCAACGTCATGGGGCGCGTGCGCTCCTGCTCACCGCAAGGCGCCATGCCGGGCTACCGCGCTTGCTGATCCGGTACGAAAAACACCATGAAAAACCAATCCAACCCCCGCCGCGCTTGGCGAGGCTTCACGCTGATCGAAGTCCTGGTCGTGCTTTCGATAGCCGGCGTGTTGTCAAGCGTGGCCGTGCCGACGTTTCAGGGCCATCTGCAGAAAGCACGCCGCACCGACGCGCTCGTGACGATGATGCAGGTGCAGCTAGCACAGGCGCGCTGGCGTGCCAACGGCAGCGGCTACGCCACGCTGGCGCAGATCGGCATGGCCGGCGTCTCGTCGGCAGGCCACTACACGATTGCACTGACCTCCGACAACGACGATCACTATGAAGTGCGCGCCGCCGCCACCGGCGCACAGGCCGGCGACACGGCGTGCCGAAACATGGTGTTGCGCGTGACCGGCGCGAATGCGGCGCAGGCCTCGGGCCCGGATGCCTCAGTCGCGAACCCCGCCGCGCTGAACCGCCAGTGCTGGAACCAGTGATGGCTGCCACCGCCCAACCGATCCGCGCGCAGCGCGGCCTGTCTCTGGTCGAAATGATGGTCGGCCTGGCGCTCGGTCTGTTTATCACCGCACTGGCCGGCACGCTGGTCGTGAGCCACGTGCGCGAGAACCGCAGCCTTCTGCTCGAAGCACGGTTGATGCAAGACCTGCGCGGCGCCGCCGACATGATCACGCGTGACCTTCGCCGTGCTGGCTACTGGGCCGACGCCACGGCGGGCGTGTGGTCGGCCGACGCTGCCGCGACCCGTCCGAATCCGTATGCGGCGTTCGCTCCTGGCACTGCAGCGTCCGACGCCGTGAGCTTTCGATACTCACGCGACAACACCGAGAACGGCACGGTCGACACCAACGAGGAGTTCGGCTTTCGTTTGCACAACGGCACGATCGAAATGCTGCTCGGGAGCAGCGGGTGGCAAGCGCTGACCGACGCGGGCACGCTCCGGGTCACCACCTTCATCGTCACGCCGCAGGTCGAGCGCATCGACCTGCAAGCCACCTGCAGCAAGCCCTGCGCCGCTGGCAGCACCACATGCCCACCGCACCAAGAAGTGCGCAGCCTCGCCTTGCTGATCGCCGGCCATTCGGCCACAGACGCGCTCGTGACGCGCAGCGTGCGCAGCCAGGTGCGCATTCGCAACGATTCCTTCACCGGCACTTGCCCCGTTTGACATGAATCACCACCTGCACTCCACCTCGAGCACCATGCACCAGCAGCGTGGTGCGGTCGCCCTGATCGTCACCACCCTGCTCGTCTTCGCCATGGTTCTGGCCACGCTGTTCGCGCAGCGAAACCTCGTGTTCGAGCAACACGCCTCTGCCAACCAGTACCGCGCAACACAAGCCTTCGAAGCGGCCGAAGCCGGTGCGCAGTGGGCTCTGGCGCAACTGGCCAACCCGAAGCGGCTCGGTCCAGATTGCGAGCCGACCTCTGACGCCACAGCCACATCGTTTCGCAGCCGCTACCTGAAGCAAGCGAGCACGACGGTCATCCCGAGCACCTGGAACACCGGATCGGCGACTGCACCGCTGCAACCCACCTGCGTTCGCTCAAGCGCAGGCTGGACCTGCAGTTGCCCGGCCAGCAGCCCACCCGTGTTGAGCGTGCCCGCGGGCGAAGGCACCTTCCCCGCGTTCAGCCTTCAATTCATGGCGAGCGACTCGGCCGGCAGCGTGCGCGTGGTGTCGACAGGCTGCACCCGCCTGGCCGGCGCATGCTTTGTAGGGTCGGCACACAACGCTGACGCCATCGCCCGTGTCGAAGTGACAGTGTCCTTGCTCGCGGGCTTGCGGATGCCGCCGGCAGCGGCCCTCACCACCCGCGGCGGCATTGACGCCAACAGCGCCCCGTTCGGCGCCCACAACGGCGACACGGCAACCGGCATCGCCATTCACACCGGCAGCGACTTCGCGGCAGGTCGGGCACGCCTGAGCGGCGCTGCCGGCGCACCGCTGTCAAACGCGCTGCTCTCGAACGACGCCACCCTGGCCAGCCCAAGCGCCGACCGCTTCTTCGCAGCGTGGTTCGGTCTGGACAAGGAGCGCTGGAAGAACCAACCCGCGGTGCAGCGCATCGTCTGCGCCAGCGACTGCGGCGCCACGATCAAGGCGGCGGGCGCCGCGGTCGATGACAGCGCCCTGCTCTGGGTCGAAGGCGACCTGGCGCTCGACGGCCCGGTAACGCTCGGCTCTCCCGAGCACCCGATTTTGCTCGTCGTGACCGGTGCTGCGCGCCTGCGCGGCGCAGTCACCTTCCACGGGCTGCTCTACGCCGCTAGCCTCCAATGGGACGGCGCCCTCGCGCCCGGCGCCGTGCTGCGCGGCGCAGCGGTATCGGAGGCCGGCTACAGCGGGAACGGCAGCCCCGACTTCGTCTATGACCGCCACGCGCTCGAACTGCTGCAAACCCGCTCCGGCACCTTCACCCTCGTGAACGGCAGCTGGCGTGACTTCTGAGGGCGCATCGCCATGAACCACCTGCACCACCGCTTGTTCCGCAACCAACGTGGCATCAGCCTGCCCGAGGCGCTGATTGCGATGCTTGTGCTCTCGCTCGGCATGCTCGCCGTGTCGCGCATGCAGACCCAGCTTCGACTGGGCTCCGACACCGCGCGCCAGCGCGCCGAGGCCGTGCGGATCGGCCAAGAAGACATCGAAGAAATGCGCGCCTTCCTGGCACTCGCGGCCTCCGGAACGGCACGTTCTCATACCGGCATAACGAGCGCGATATTCGACGCCAACATGAGCACTGGCCACGCAAGTAGCACGCGCTACACGGTGTCGCGCCAGATCGAGGCGGCCGACGCACTCGCTGCAAAGACGGTCGCCGTGACAGTGAGTTGGGTCGACCGGGCAGGTGACGCGCAGAAGATCGCGCTGAATTCCATCATCGCGGCCCACGACCCAGCCTATTCGGGTGCACTCGGCACCTCACCGCTCGGCACGCATGCCCACGGCGCGGCGGCACGATCGTCGCACCCGCCGCAGAACGTGCGCGATCTCGGCAACGGCAGCAGCCTCTTCAAGCCCACGGCTGCAGGCTTGATCGCCTATGTGTTCGACAACGCCAGCGGCCGCGTGACCGCGCGCTGCAGCGAAATCGACCTGCTCACCGCCACCAGCCAGCTTGGCCCGGCGCAGCTGAGAAACTGCGTCAGCATCAACGGGCAGATGCTGAGCGGCAGCGTGCGCTTTTCGCAAGCCTCGCCGCCCGACGCAGCGCGTGGCAACGACTCAGCACCTGCTTTCAACGTGGCGCTCGGCCTCACCACAGGCGCCACCGGCGAGGACGGGTGCAGCACGGAGCCCGTTCAAACAACGAGCGGTGACCGCTATGTGGTCTATCACTGCGTCGTGCTGACGCTGCCGAACGGCCGTTGGTCGGGCCGAAGCACGATCGTTCCAATCGGCTGGTTGATCGGTAACGCTGCGAGCGAGCGCAAGGTCTGCCGCTATTCGAACGACCTCGACGGAAGCGGCGCCGTCGACCGCAACGAAGAGCATCCAGCCGCTTACAGAGGTGTTGACCGCCCACTCGCGAACCAGAATTTTCTCGTGATCAAGGGGAGCGAAACCTGCCCCACCGCGAGCGGCGGCGCCTTCGTCAGCCTGGCCACCGCGCTTCACCAACCCTGACGCGATAATTCCGACGATCCTGTGCTCAACGTGAAATCACCCGATACCTTTCCTTCGCCGATGCACGAAGCGCTGGCGCTGGCGCAGCACGCTGTCGGCCTGAGCGATCCCAACCCTCGCGTCGGCTGCGTGATCACCACCGCCTGTGGTCGCGTGATCGGCCGTGGCCACACGCAGAAAGCCGGCGGCCCGCACGCCGAAGTGATGGCCTTGCGCGACGTGCTCGCCCGCGCCGAGAGCGCGCGTGGCGGCACCGCATTTGTCACGCTCGAACCTTGCTCGCACCACGGCCGCACGCCGCCTTGCTGCGACGCGCTGATCGCCGCCGGCCTGGCGCGGGTCGTGATAGCCGTGCAAGACCCGAACCCGCTCGTGGCCGGCCAGGGCACGCTACGGCTGCGCGCAGCCGGCATCGTCGTCGACGAAGGCGAGCTTGCCCGGGAATCGCGCGAACTCAACATCGGCTTCTTCTCGCGCATGGAACGCGGCCGGCCATGGGTGCGGATGAAAGCAGCGATCACCCTCGACGGCCGCACCGCGCTCGACAACGGCGTGAGCCAATGGATCACCGGCGAGCCTGCGCGCCGCGACGGCCATGCGTTTCGCAAACGCGCCGGCGCCGTACTGACCGGCGTGGGCACTGTGCTAGGCGACAACCCGCGCCTCGACGTGCGGCTGGTCGAGACCGCCATCCAGCCTCTGCGCGTGATCGTCGATTCGCGGCTCGACACCCCACCCGAGGCGCGCATTCTCGATGTCCCCGGCGCCGTGCAAATCTACGCGGCGCAGCCCAACGAGCAACACCGCGCCGCGCTGCTGGCGCGCGGCGCCAAGATCACGCTGTTGGCCGGGCCTGCGGGCAAGGTCAACCTCACATCGATGCTGCTCGACCTGGGCAGGCAAGGCATCAACGAGCTGCATATCGAGGCTGGCCACAAGCTCAACGGCTCGTTCGTGCGCGAAGGCCTGGTCGACGAATTTCTGATCTACCTGGCGCCCAAACTCGTCGGCTCCGGCCGCGAGCTCGCGGCATTCGGCCCGCTGGCGCGGCTTGAAGACGGGCTGGCACTGCGCTTTGTCAATGTCACCTCGGTGGGCGACGACCTGCGAATCATCGCCCGCCCTGCGACAATTCTTTGATGTTCACCGGCATCATCACTGGCTTAGGCCGCATTGCTCACGTCAAGTCGCTCGGCGCGGACGCTGCCCACGGCAAGCAGCTCGTAATCATCACGCCGCCGAGTTATCTCGACGACACGCAACTTGGCGACAGCATCGCACTCAACGGCGCCTGCATGACCGTCACCACCCTCAGCGCCGCGAGCAACAGCTTCACGATCGACATCTCGGCCGAGAGTCTGAACAAGACCGCGGGACTGGCCGAGCCCGGTGCCGTGAATTTAGAAAAAGCACTCCGGGCGAACGACCGGCTGGGCGGCCACATGGTCAGCGGCCACGTCGACGGCATTGGCCGCGTGAGCCACTTCGAGCGCGTCGGCGAATCTTGGGAGCTGCGCATCGAAACGCCGGCCGAGCTGGCGAGGTTCATCGCTTATAAAGGATCGATCACCGTCAACGGCGTAAGCCTCACGGTGAACCGCGTGACCGACCGTGCCTCAGGATGCGAACTCTGCATCAACCTGATCCCGCACACGCTCGAAAACACCACATTGGGAGGCCTGGTCACGGGCAGCCTCGTTAACCTCGAAATCGACCTTATCGCGCGGTACGTCGAACGCATGCTCAGCGCCAGCCGCTGAGGGCAGGCCGAGCGCCGGGCCGCCCCAGGCCGAACAGCGTCTGCGCGGGTGATCCCACTCGCGTCGCAGGTGATCGTGGGGCTTGATCACGAGACCTACAATTCGGCCATGTTCATTTCCCCCATTCCCGAGCTCGTGGCCGAGCTGGCCGCCGGCCGCATGATCATCCTGGTCGACGAAGAAGACCGCGAAAACGAAGGCGATCTGGTCATCGCCGCCGACCACGTGAACGCCGAGGCCATCAACTTCATGGCGCGTTTCGGGCGCGGCCTGATTTGCCTCACACTCACGCCAGAGCGCTGCGACCGCCTGCAGCTGCCCTCAATGACCCAGCGCAACGGCACGCGCCACGGCACCGCATTCACAGTCTCAATCGAAGCAGCCACCGGCGTGGAGACGGGCATCTCGGCCGCCGACCGCGCCCGCACCGTTCAAGCCGCCGTAGCGCGCGACGCCAAGGCAAGCGACCTGGTTCAACCCGGCCACATTTTCCCGCTGCGCGCGCAAGAAGGTGGCGTACTGATGCGCGGCGGGCACACCGAAGCTGGTTGTGACCTGGCAGGCATGGCCGGCCTGTCACCGGCCTCGGTGATCTGCGAAGTGATGAAAGACGACGGCACGATGGCGCGCCTGCCCGACCTGTTCGCCTTCGCGAAAGAACACGGCCTGAAGATCGGCACCATCGCCGACCTGATCGAACACCGCAGCCGCAACGAAAGCCTCATAGAGCGTGCCGGCGGCCGCAAGCTCACCACCTCACAAGGCGAGTTCGATTGCAGCGCCTTCCGCGACCGCAACGGCGGCCTGCACTTGGCGCTCACGCGAGGCAGCTGGAGCGCGGCCGACGAGGTGCTTGTGCGGGTGCACGAGCCGCTTTCGGTGATGGACCTGCTTGATGTGGGCTCCGAGTGCGAACACTCGTGGCCGCTGCCCAAAGCGCTGTCTGTGCTGCACGCTCACGGCCGCAGCGCTGCGGTGCTGCTGAACTGCGGTGAAGACGTTGCAGCACTCGTGCCACACGTGCTGCCCGCTAAAACCAGCGCTGTCAAACAGCGGCGCCAGATGGACTTGCGCACTTATGGCATCGGCGCCCAAATTTTGCGCGAGATCGGCATCGCGAAGATGAAGCTACTCGGCAGCCCGCGCCGCATGCCCAGCCTGACCGGCTATGGCCTCGAAGTCACCGGCTTCGTGTCCGCCGATCAATGAAAGAAAGCTGCCATGCAAAACGCTGACAAGCGCGCCCCGAACAGCGGTGGACTGCACGCCAGTGCCAAGGGCCACGATCTGCGCATCGGCATCGTGCAGGCGCGGTTCAATGCCAGCATCACCGACAAGCTCGCGCTCTCCTGCCTGGACGAGCTGCGCACGCTCGGCGTCGAAACGAAGCACATCAAGCACGTCACGGTCCCGGGAGCGCTCGAAGTCGCGCTCGCTTTGTCGGCCCTGGCCGAGAGCGACAACTTCGACGCGTTGATCGCACTCGGCTGCATCATCCGCGGCGAGACCTACCACTTCGAACTCGTCGCCAATGAAAGCGGTGCTGCCGTGACCCGCATCTCACTCGACCGCGAAGTGCCGATCGCCAACGCGATCCTCACCGTGGAAACCGAAACACAGGCCTGGGCCCGGGCCGAAGACAAAGGCCGCGACGCCGCCCGTGTGGCTGTCGAAATGGCGAACTTGATGGAAGACCTTTCGTGACCGACACCCCCGAGCCCAACACGGCTGCTGCCGCCAAACCGCAAGCCAAACCTTCGCCCAAGCACATTAAACCGAAGTCGGCCCGCCGCCGTTCGCGCGAAGTGGCGCTGCAAGGCCTGTACGAGTGGCTGGTTTCTGGCAGCGATGCCAAGCTGATCGACGCCCACATGCGCGAGCAGGAAGACTTCGCCAAATGCGACGCCGCGCACTTCGACGCGCTACTGCACGGCTGCATCAGCGAGGCCGCCGACATCGACGCGCTGCTCTCGAAACACGTCGACCGCAAAACCTCGCAGCTCTCGCCAATAGAACACGGCGTATTGATGATCGGCGTGTACGAGCTCAAGCACTGCATCTCGATCCCTTACAAGGTGGCAATCAACGAGGCGGTCGAGCTCGCCAAGGGATTCGGCGGCACCGATGGCCACAAGTACGTGAACGGTGTGCTCGACAAAACGGCCGCCGAGCTGCGCACGGTCGAAGTCGAAGCGGCGCGCGCCGCGCGGCGCTGAACCACGCCAACATGAAGCTGGCGCGGCGACTCGATCACATCGAGCCTTTCTACGTGACTAAGTAGTCAGCGAAACATACTATCTCTGGCCGCATTTCACGTCGTGAAAGATCAGAAAGAAGTGGACAACATCTATTGTGTTGACCGGCCGATAAGAATCGGATGCCAGTCACTTCGTCAGATCGCTTTCAGCTTCCACTAGACGCTTCAAGATCGCTTCCACGCCTTCCGCGCTCACGCTGTAGCTCCATGGGTGGCCTCGCTGCGCTTCCGTGGACTTGCGATAGAAGAACTCTTGCCGTGCGATGCGTAAGTACAGCCACGCCGCCAAAGGGTTGCTCGACACGTTGCCAAAAGCCTTGCGGACTTCGCTTGCGTAAATCTCGCGTGGGGTCGTCATCATCAGAATCGGCGCAGCCCACTCCATCACGCGATGAATCCTTCGCCGCACTCGTGGATCACGAAAGTTCGGCTCATAGGTGGTTCGCGTGAGCGACTTCTGGGATGCGCTCGATGACGACTTGTCGTTCATCAATGCCTTAGAAGATGAGGATGGTGGATCGCACTACGACGACTTCGCCGAAGGCTCGACGATCTTCGAGGTAGTTCGGAACTACCTAGCGGACGAACTGCGACTGTATTTCGACATACGTAACAGTAGACGACTTGAGCAAGCCTATCGCACGTACCTTCACCTTGCTGACAAGCGGCTTGGCGTTGAACGACGCGAACACGAAGGTCCGTGGTTCCAGACTACAAAATACCCAACCAAATGGGGGCCCGTCGTCGGTGCATCAGTTTCCACTTGGGACGACACAAGCAAGCCACCGATCATCGGCCGTGGCTTCGTCTGGAATCGCGAGGTCACAGAGCACGTCAATGAACCGCGTGCCTGTGAGATTAAGCCAGCCAGCAAAGAATCGCTTGAGCAGGCCCGTCGTCGCGACCTAACCTACATTCAAACAGCACAAGAGCGGGCCAAGGAGCTAGATCAGCTCGCTCGACTCATTCGCTTCTACAGCGCTGCCGAACGCCCTACAGACTACTCAGGCCCATGGCCCCGAAACGCACACGTCCTTGTGCGGCCTGAAGGCTGGGGCAAGTCATCACTTGTGAAGTTGCTCGTTGACAAGGGCTTTCGAGTCGTGTTCTGCGCCAAGACGAACGATCAACTGTTCGAGCAGATCGCTTCATTCAAGTCACGCTGGCCAAATCTTTCGATTCATCGCTACGTGTCGAAGGCTCAAAACCTGAAGGAACGATTGGCGACCATCGGTGTCGATAAGTTCGAGTTGATCAACTGCAAGACGAAAAGCCCGTACGCGGCGCCGATGCTGGACAAGTACGCAACGATGAAGGCTCTGCGCAAGGCGCTCGATGATGCGGGCCATCACTTGCTCGACCACATTCGTTTGTTCGAGGAGGAGTACAAGTTGTACAACGCTCCGACACCACAAGGCTGGTCGAAGGAATCAGGCGGCGTCAATGTTCTGATGATGACCATTGCGGCGTTTCAAGCGCACGCGACCTCATGGAGCAAGCCGTGGTGGGAAAAGCTTGGCTACGCGATTGGTTGGCGCGACATTGAAGATCGCGAAGGCAAGTTCATCAGGCTACCGATTGCTGATCCACGCATCGCCGTGATCATTGATGACCCTGATAAGACCGACTTTGATCGTCGTCGCTGGGTCGAAGCCGATGACGCGGAGCAGTTGTATCAATCCCGCAGAGCGCTGAAAAGCGAGTTGAAGCCGTTGTCGCATTGGCTTGAGCGACATTCGCCGCACACGGCTCAGATGCTGTACGACTACAACTTGAAGAAGCGCAACGACCGCGAAGAGATTCACAAGCTGGAGTCAGTGCGTGGTGGTCACTTCGAAAAGCGGCCGTGGCGATCAGCAATTGGCTTTGGTTTTCGGCGTGGCATCCGAAAAAACAATCGCTGGGGCAGCGCCCAAATGATCGTGACCACGACCGAGCGCATCACAGCAAAGTACGCGCTGCGAACGCTGCGCGATCAAGGACTGACGCCGAAGTTGGACGAAGCCGCTACGCGGAGCAAGCCCATCACCAGTCTCGTATGGTGCCCATACACGCGCTCGATTCTGAGGCGTGAGTCAGTGCAACCCAGCGAGGAGTTTTCAACATGGCGAACTTTCCGGAGCATTTTGAGCA
>JBBRPV010000010.1:0-69455 GCA_038227445.1 Burkholderiales bacterium
GACCCTAGAGCTATGGCAGCCCCGCGAGGTAAATTTGTGTTGCGTTACCCAACCCTCGAATCTCAGCTTGAGCAACCGGCGCACATCCTTCACGGGTTGCAACCAAGCGGTCCGTCGCGTTCCACGTCCGGCAACGGGTTATTACAAGAGCTGTAGTTGCAGATGGACGGGTGCTCCCTATTGACAGAGTGAAGCCATATCAACGTTTGACATGAGCGGCTCGCGGAGGCGGCGCGGGCTTGGCCCAAAATGAAATGAAGGCCATGCCTGCGCTGCCGGAGCGAGCCGCTCGAAGGGTTAGACCGATGCGTCACGGAAGGCCCGAAGCACCGTATTGATTCGGGTTTGGTAGCCCGGGCCCTGAGCCTTGAACCACTCCAATACATCGTTGTCGACTCGAAGAGAGATTGACGCTTTGGATGCAAGTGGCTGGAGACCGCGACGCACCATTCCTCGGACGATGTGCTTGACATCTGCCTCGGGATGTTCTGCGGACGGTTTGCCGGGAGCCGCCTTAGACCGCAGACCCTCCCAGTCAGTTTTGGATTTCACTGAAGTAGATTTGTGCTTCACGGTTTGAGGCTTTGCGGAAGGAGATGACGCGAATTTCATGATCGTTCTCCGTATGAGCGATTGAGACTGGAATGCCGGCAAGAAGACCCAGAGTGATAAAGCGTTGCTCGCCGTAGGAGAACCGATCGTCTTCGAACGTCTATGTCAGCCCGTCAAAGACGCTCGGTGCGTCAACGAAGTCGAGCTTGTGTTCTTTCAGATTGAGCGCTCGCTTGTGCTCTGACCAAGCGAACTCCATGGCGGGAGTGTATATACACGGCGTATGGTCGTCAACAGTCGGGTGTTCAGCGCCCTAGACAAGATGGCTTCGTAATTCGAGGCGGCCCGTCCCCGAGGAAAACCGTAGGTTGTGCGCCGTGGCGTGCCGAGCTACATCAATGGACCGGAGCGGTGGTCGGTCGGGTCGTTGCGAATTCAAAAGGAGACGGGCCATGGAGAAATCTAGCACTCTGTACGTCGGTTTGGACGTTCACAAAGACAGTATCGAGATCGCCACTGCGGACACCGGGCGCGACGGCGAGGTGCGGCATGTCAGCAGCATCGGCTGCAGACCTTGTGGCGCTGGACCGAGCGCTGCGCAAGCTGACGAGGCAGGCACACATCCGCGACGAGGCCGGCGTGCTCTTGGCCATTAAGCTGGCGGTGGCGCGCTTCGGCGGTACCGCCCCTTCGGAAACAACGCCGGCGACATCAGCCTCACGCTCTCACCTGGCACGCCGATGAAGCGGTTCGATTTGATGTTCTGCCTGAACACGGGCGGCACCGACCGGTCCAAGCAGAGCTGTTTTCCAAAATGGATGAAGTCGGCGCCGGCCGGGCGCAATCCGCGTGTCCTGCACATGTTGCCACCGCTGTCGATGCGCAACACTGGTTTTCGCCGCACGTTGACCGCACTGCGGCAAGTTGCGCCATGAGCGAATGCACGCTCGCCCACACCGGCGAATTCACGCTGCATGGCATTGGTGTCAACGGCCTTTGGCTGCGCACGACCCTTGCAGCCGCGGCCGGGAAGGTGATTGCGGGATCAGGTCGCGCGCGATGGCGCATTCCCGCGATTTTTTCCTGCGCCGCCTATCTCTTCGTGACGAGCAATGCGAAGATCGCCGCTTGCAACTTCATCAGCGACGACGAGCTGCTGCTCTCGCACGGCGTGACAGTCCTCCGGCGCCACGGTGTCACTTCTGGAACCACTGACCGAATCCCCCAACTACTTAGTCGAACGACAAACGCATGCCCTTGAACACCTGGCTCCTCGCGACCGCCAAGATCGCACTCGCACCGCTGCTGTTTTGGCAGGGCCAGCACGTGCGGCGCACCGCCTTGCGCCTGCCTGAAGCCAAAGGCCCGCGCGAGGGCGTGGCCGGCACCGGCAAGGTGTGCCTGCGGGTGTTGATCGTCGGCGACTCTTCTGCCGCCGGCGTGGGCGCCAGCAACCAGACGCAGGCACTGGCCGGGCGCTTGAGCGAAGCGTTGTCGCAGCGCCTCGGGGGTTCGGTGGCCTGGCAGCTCATCGCGCGCACCGGCGACGCCACGCATGTCACCCTCTCTGCGGTGCGCAACCTCTCTTTGCACCCGGCCGACGTGATGGTCACGGCGCTTGGCCTGAACGACGTGGTGGCTCAGGTGTCGCCCCGGCTCTGGCTGACTCGGCTCGACAAGCTTGATCGCGCCGCCGAGAAGCGCGCCGGCGTAAAGCACGTGGTGCACAGCGGCATTGCACCGATCCATTCATTTCCACTTTTGCCCAACCCGCTGCGCTGGGTGCTTGGGGCCGACGCCCAGCGCTACAACCGCGCACTCAGCGCCTGGGTGAAGCGTTGGCCCAACCGCTGGTGGCTGCCGCTGCCTTTTGAGAACGAGCAGGCCTCCGACAGCAGCGTGTTGATGGCCGAAGACGGTTTTCACCCCGGCCCGGCGATCTACGCACTGTGGGCTGAGCAGCTCGCATCGATGATCGCAACCGAGATCGTGCCGATACTGCCGGCCACTGAGCCAACGCGGCGCATGCGCGCCTGAGTCGCCGCTGAAAGCGGCAGCCAGTCTGCTCCTGCGAGCGCGGGAGCCGGGGTAAGCAGGGTGACCCTGGTGCAGTGTTGCGCGCTACCCGGCTCCGGTTTGCGCCTTGCCACTGGCCAAAACGCATCGGTTTTAAAGGTGCCGTCAAGCACGCAACATTGCGCTGACGTGAGTGGCAGGTACGCGCGACCCGAACTTCCCCGAATCAAAGGCCCAGCTGCGTGCGGTCAAGCTGGTGGTTCTGCCCGCCCAAGCTGGCAATTTTGATGGCGCCGACGCGATTGCCCAGCTCGACACAGCGGCGCAGCGGCCAACCGCGCTCGATCCCGTAAAGCAAAGCGCCACGAAATGCATCGCCGCAGCCGGTCGGGTCAAGGACCTGGCTCGCCTCCACGCCAGGAATGTGACTGCGAGTGCCTTGTTGCCAGAGGTCGCAGCCTTGCGCGCCGAGCGTGACGATCACGCCACGCAGGTGCGATCGCGACAGCGTCTCAAGTGTTCTCTCGGTGCGGTCACACAACATCTTTGCTTCGTAGTCGTTCAGTGCCACCCAGGTCGCCTGTTCAACGAAACCGTTCAGCTCAGCACCGTCGAACATCGGCAGGCCCTGGCCCGGGTCGAAGACGAACGGGATCTTTGCATGTGCCAACTGAGCAGCGTGCGCCAGCATGGCCTCGCGACCGTCGGGGGCCACTATGGCCACAGCGACGTTGCGTCCGGTCGGCACCGAGGTCAGGTGAGCCGACTGCATCGCCCCCGGATGAAACGCGGTGATCTGGTTGTTGTCGGTGTCGGTGATGATGATCGCCTGCGCTGTGTGATGGTCTGCGACCTCCCGGACGAACTCAGTGCTCGCACCCCATGAGCGGATCCGTTCCAGGTACTCCCTCCCGTCCGAGCCGCACGCTGCCATCACGAGCGGATCGCCACCGAGCTGGCTCAGCGTGTAGGCAATGTTGCCGGCGCATCCGCCGAACTCCCGGCGCAGGCTCGGAACCAAGAATGAAACGTTGAGGATGTGCAATTGCTCGGGCAGTATCTGCTGCGCAAAGCGGCCCGGAAAGGTGGTGATCGTGTCGAAGGCAAGGGAACCGCAGATGAGTGCCGACATGGCTGCTCCATAAGTCAAAAATTGATACGGGCCCGTCAGATGAGCTGACGGGAGATCAGGGTGGGTCAGGGGTAGAAGATCTCGACGGTGTAGCCACTCACACGCAGGGTGCTCGCCGAAACGAGCAGCTGCAACGATGTTTCGCCACCCGCTGGCAAGACGTTAGAGGCGACCTGAAAATCGCGCGGGCCCAGCGCCTTCCTCGCTATCGTCAGGCCCGACCCGTCGGTCAAGCTCAGTTCGACCGACGGCAGCGCCAGCACGGTCTGGCCCCGGTTGCGCAGGGCCACCGACAAGCGAAAGGCGTCGCTGGTACCCACCCGCGCCAACGCCGTGCTCTCGACGGATATGTCCTCGATCCGGCGCGGCGCTTCGAGTCGACAACTCGCCAGATCGCACCACGCTGCCAGCATGGGCCGAAGCGTCGGCAATCTGGCGGCAACCTGATCGCGAAAATGATGGGTGGTTTGCAGCACCAGCCCGGTTAGAAAAACCATGCACATGGATGACAGGGCCAAGCGCGCCCCGGGGCCGCGCCATCGCTCCTCGCGTTGCGCGCGGCGCACGAATTCGGGCGCTGGTCTATCGACGCGCGATTCTTTGGCTGGATCGGCCGAGAACGGCGCTCCCGCTTGCACCTCGTCTGGGTCATCTGCACCCCATTCCGAGTTGAAGCGCGCATCTGAAAATTCGCTCTGATGGCGGTCCCGGAGTTGCGACGCAGGCCCGGACTCCGAGCTGGCGGGCCGTGTGCCGAACAAGCGTGAGTCGAGCTTATCGACCAGATGTGGGTCGGGCCCGGCGTCGAGGCTAACGTTGTTTTGGGCGGGCTCGGCGCCAGCGTCAATGCCGATGGCAGCCATCTCGCCGCCGTCGGTTGGTGCCAAGACGTCCGGCAGGGTGTCACGCCCGAGGTCTAACAGGCCCTCGAGTGCATTGAATACTTCGTTGCAGCGGCCGCAACGCACCCAGCCTTCCGACACCTTGAGCTGATCCTGCACGACCCGGAATACCGTTCCGCAAGAAGCGCATCGTGTAGCCAGACTCATGGGTGAATCATGCCATGCAGCCTCAACCGGCACGATGGGCTGTCATCAGGATCCAGCCATCCTCGGTGTCGCTCACTCTGAGCGTTAGCCAGGGTGCATAGGCCAGCTTCAGCTCGTCGGCCTGGCGTTCCAAAATACCTGCCATGACCAGGTCGCCACCCGGCTCGACGAATGAACTGAGTACCGGCGCCAACAATTTGAGGGGCGTTGCCAGTATGTTTGCGAAGACGAGCGCATAAGTGCCAGCGGCCGCGTCGGGCAGGCCGGCACGAAGCGCCACACCGTTGTCGCGTGCATTTGCTGTCGTGGACTCGACCGCGGCCGGGTCGATGTCGACTGCATCGATCTCTATGGCACCGTGCAGCGCAGCGCCGATCGCCAGAATTCCTGAGCCGCACCCGTAGTCCAGCACACGTTTCCATTTCCGGGCTTCAAGGGGCGCGTGCGTTGCCGTCCACCGCAGGCACATCCGCGTGGTCGGGTGGGTTCCTGTGCCGAAGGCCAGACCTGGATCGAGCCTGATCACGCGCCGTGCAGCGGGCGGTGGTTCATGCCAGCTGGGCACGATCCAAAAGTCAGGTGTCACCGGCACTGGAGCGAACTGCGATTGTGTGAGCCGAACCCAGTCTTGCTCCGGCACCGCCTCGATCGCGTGAAGGCGAATGTCTTGCGCCCAGTCTTGTGCCAGCAACAGGGCAACCGCAGATGTGGCCGAGACTTCATCCACGAACAGGGCGTTGACCATCGAACGTTGCCAGCCGCTGCGCGGAGCGGGCATGCCCGGTTCGCCGAACAGCGCTGTCTCGGCGCTCGTGTTGGCGTCGGCGTCTTCAACCGACACCGACAAGGCGCCCAGCTCCTCCATCAGCGCATCAGACGCCATCTCCACGCACGTCTGCGGTGCCAGCAACTGCAGCTCGACCATGCCCGTGCCTCAGCGCTTGTGCTGACCAAGCCAGCCTTCGAGGTAGTGGATGCTGGTGCCGCCTTCGATGAACTTGGCATCCACCATCAGCTCGCGGTGCAGCGGAATGTTGGTCTGGATGCCTTCAATCACAGTCTCCGACAAGGCGATCCTCATGCGCGCAAGCGCCTGGTCGCGCGTGTCACCGTAGACGATGATTTTGCCGATCATCGAGTCGTAGTTTGGCGGCACGAAATAGTTTGTGTAGACGTGTGAATCGACGCGCACCCCGGGGCCGCCCGGCGGGTGCCACATCGTGATGCGCCCCGGCGACGGCGTGAACTTGTAAGGGTCTTCGGCATTCACGCGGCACTCGATCGAGTGCCCGCGCATCTGGATGCTGCGCTGCGTGAAGGGCAGTTTCTCGCCGGCGGCGATTCGAATTTGCATCTGCACGATGTCGATGCCGGTCACCAGTTCGGTGACGGGGTGCTCCACCTGCACCCGCGTGTTCATTTCGATGAAGAAAAATTCGCCGTTCTCGAACAGGAACTCGAACGTGCCGGCGCCACGGTAGCCGATCTTCTTGCAAGCGGCGGCACAGCGTTCGCCAATGCGTTCGATCACACGGCGCGGAATGCCCGGCGCGGGCGCTTCTTCGATGATCTTCTGGTGGCGCCGCTGCATCGAGCAGTCGCGCTCGCCCAGCCAGACAGCGTTCTTGTGCTCGTCGGCCAGGATCTGGATTTCGATGTGGCGCGGATTCTCGAGAAACTTCTCCATGTAGACGGCTGGGTTGCCAAACGCCGCGCCGGCCTCGGCCCGTGTTGTTTGAACCGCATGGATCAGGGCCGCCTCAGTGTGAACGACGCGCATGCCGCGCCCTCCGCCGCCACCGGAGGCCTTGATGATCACCGGGTAGCCCACCAGGCGCGCCGCGCGGATGATCTCTTTTGGGTCGTCGGGCAATGCGCCTTCTGAGCCTGGAACGCAGGGCACCCCCGACTTGATCATCGCCTGCTTGGCCGAGACCTTGTCGCCCATCACGCGGATCGATGCTGGTGTGGGGCCTATGAAGACGAAACCGCTGCGCTCCACGCGCTCGGCGAAATCGGCGTTCTCCGACAGGAAACCATAGCCAGGGTGAATGGCTTCTGCGTCGGTCACCTCGGCGGTCGAGATGATCGCTGGCATGTTGAGGTAGCTCTGCGCCGACGCCGCCGGCCCGATGCACACAGCTTCGTCGGCGAGCTTGACGTATTTCGCGTCGCGGTCGGCTTCGGAATACACCACGACCGACTTGATGCCGAGTTCGCGGCAAGCACGCTGTATCCGCAGGGCGATCTCACCCCTGTTGGCGATCAATATCTTTTTGAACATCGGGGCGCCCTATTCAATGATGAACAAGGGCTGCCCGAACTCCACGGCCTGTCCGTTCTCGCAAAGAATGCTCTTGACCGTGCCTGCCTTGTCGGCCTCGATCTCGTTCATGATCTTCATCGCCTCGATGATGCAGATCGGTTCGCCTTCCTTGATGGCCGAACCTGTCTCGACAAAAGCCTTGCTGCCAGGGCTCGCAGACAGATAGAAGGTTCCGACCATCGGCGACTTCACGGTGTGACCCGATTCAACCGGAGCCGCAACCGGCTCGGCAGCAAGCGCGTTGGCCGCCGCGAGCGCGGCTCCTGATGGCGCCAATGCCGGTCCCGGTGCATACATCAACGGCGCTGCGGAGGCAGCTGGGTCGGATTTGACAATCCGCACCTTACCGTCGGCTTCGGTGATCTCCAGCTCTGAAATGTTTGAATCTGACACCAAGTCGATCAGCGTCTTCAGCTTGCGAAGGTCCATGTTTTCTCCAACGTTTGCTCGCATCAGCGCGTTGCTTCGGCCAAGTCTGCCTCTGAGGGGTGCTCAAACTTGGGCGACTTGCGCTCACGAAGCCGCGGACTTTACGCGCTTTGCATTCAGTTGACTTCTGTTGACAAGAATTTAATCCGCAAGCCAAACGCAAGCTGCGCGTCTGCGCTGGCATATCGTCAGGACGTCGTGGCAGCCCAGCGAGCGAGGTCAGCCGGCGAGATGGCGCCCAGTTTCTGATGTTCGAGCGTCCCAGCCGCGTTGAACACCACGCTGAAGGGCAGGCCGCCGCCAGCGTTGCCCAGGGCGCGCGACAGGCTCACGCCTTCAAACCCAGCCAGACCGATCGGGAAACCCACCGGGTGTTGCGCGAGAAACTGCCGCACCGGCGCGTCGTTGTCCACGGCGAGGCCAATCACCTGCCAACCGTGCGCTTGCTGGTCTAGGTGAAACCGGTCCAGCAGCGGCAGTTCGGCGACGCACGGCGCGCACCAGGTCGCCCAAAAGTTCAGAAGCAGTGGCTTGCCACGCAGGGCAGCGAAAGGCAATTCGCCGCCCCCTGGCTTGGTGAAAGTTCTCGACCAGAGCAGGTCTTGCATGGCGACCTCGGTGCGAGCCCGATCGCGCCACAGGGCGCCACCCACGCCGGCCGCGGCGGCCGATGCTGCGATTCCTGCCCACATTAATGCGCGCCGATTCATTGCGCCTCCATCAGCCGGCGCAAGGCCGTCAGGTCGCCGCGCTGGGAGCGCCCGCCGGCATCTGGCTTCAGGGCGCCACGCAAGTCGTCATGGTCGAGCACGCTCAAGAACACCGTCACCTGTTCGCCCAGCGCGGCGCTGGGGCTGTTGACGCTGAGCACGGTGACCTCGGCGCCACGGGGGCTGGTTGTGCTGCCCACATCGTAGGAAACACCGCGATCAATCAGCGCCAGTTCGGCTGACTTCGAGTCGTCGCAAAAGAGTTGCAGGTGGACAACGTTGAGTCGAGTCGCAGTTCCGCGCCAGACAGCGCCCGTCAGGTGCGGGCGAAATTCGGCCAGTCGCACCATCCAGGCTGCGGCCACTTCACGAAGTGCTGCCAGCTCGGCCGGCTGGGTCTCGGCGCAGAAGACCAACAGGTAAGCGCGCACCTCGTCTTCGACCTCGTCGTTCGAAGGGAGGCCGGCAGCCCGCTGGCCGTGATGCCCCAGCTGTCGGGCCGCGCGGCGCTTTGCCGGGCCGTATTCCAAGCCTTCTTCGACCACCAACCGTGCAGCGGTGGCGGCGATTTCTGCCGTCAGTGTGCAAGCCATAGGGGCCTCTGCCAGGCTGTGTGCCGGGGTGTCATGGCAACTCGACGGCACCCATTCGCCCCGCCACCTTTGCGGCTCGGCCCACCATGTAGGCCGAGCCGGGCCGTTTTTCGAAACGCTTGGGCGCCGGCAGCATCACTGCAAGCTGCGCGGCTTGCATCGCGCCCAAAGCGCTGGCGCCCTCGTGAAAGTAGTGGCGGGCCGCAGCTTCTGCCCCGAAGACACCTTCGCCCCACTCGACGCTGTTGAGGTAGATCTCGAGGATGCGCCGTTTCGAAAGCATGGCTTCGAGCATGAAGGTCACCACGAACTCCTGGGCCTTGCGCAGCAGGCTGCGCTCGCTGCCGAGGAAGAGGTTTTTCGCCAGTTGCTGGGTGATGGTGGAGCCGCCCACGACCTTGGGTTGTGCATGAACCGGCGCCTTGGTGGCGGGGAGCGGCTTGCCCGCACTGGCTGCCTTCTGGGCTTGCTTGTCGAGATGTTCGTTGATCTTTCCGACCCGTGCCTCGGCCCTCTGGTTACGTTCCCAGGCTTTCTCAAGGGCATCCCATTCCACGCCACTGTGGTCGGTGAAACCGGCGTCTTCGGACGCAATCACCGCGCGCTTCAGGTTGGCCGAAATGTGCGCGTCGTCGACCCATTGCTGTGCCCACAGGAGCTGGTGCCGCTCGGTCAGCAGCCGCCAGGCCTCGGAACGCTGGAAGGTGGTGGATTGCGGGTCGACGAACGTCATCAGAGCAATGCGCCCCAGAAAGAAGATCTGCAAGGCCAGCGCCGCGGCGAGCACCAGCATCAGTGCCCGAAGCAAATGTGACCAGGCCGTTTTCACCTTGGAACCTGCGCCATTCGTTCGCGCAAGGCCGCCAGCACCGGCTGCGTGTCCGGCCTCACGCCGCGCCAGAGTTCGAAAGCGGCGCTGGCTTGTTCGACCAGCATGCCCAGGCCGTCGCGACCGGTTGCGCCCAGGCGAGATGCCCATTGCAGGAAGCCAAGTGCCGCGGGGCCATACATCATGTCGAGTGCCAGGGCGCCGCGGCGCAACACATGGTCGCCGACGGGAATCGTGCCGCCGTGCAGACTGCTGGCGGTGGCGTTGACGACGACGTCGAAACCTTCGCCGCAGTCAGCCAGCGTGCTGGCGTGCAGCCGGGTGGCTGCAGCGAGCGACTGGTGCCGATCAACCAGCGTCTGCGCTTTTTCCAGGGTTCGATTGGCCACCACCACTTCGGCCGGCCAAGCCTGTAGCACCGGGCCGAGCGCGCCGGCGGCGGCACCGCCGGCACCTATCAGCAGAACGCGCTGGCCGCGCAATGCAACGCGGGCGTTGTGTTCGATATCGCGCACCAGGCCCTCGCCGTCGGTGTTATCGCCGCGCCAGCCTTCGGCGTCGAAGCTGAGCATGTTGGCGGCCTGGGCCAGCGCAGCACGAGCGCTCAGCCGGGTGACGTTGAGCGCGGCTTCGAACTTGAACGGCACAGTGATGTTGCAGCCTTTTGCGCCGCTGTCGGCCAAAGCCTGCACGGAGTGCTTAAAACTCCCCAGCGGCCAGAGCAGCCGGCTGTATTCCATCAACTGCCCCGTCTGGCGCGCGAACTCGGCGTGGATGAAAGGCGACTGACTGTGCTCGACCGGGTTACCGGCCACGGCGTAACGGTCCATGGTCGTCAGTTTCCCGGCGTGGCGGTCAGCGTCGTCTCAAGTGCTTCATCGCGGGTGAAACGAAAGCGCGAGGTGATCACGAGCTGGTCGGCCTTGCGCCGCATCGCCGAGGTGAACGGCCCAAACGGCGCCGCAGCCTTGACGATCGCGATGGCGCGGCGGTCGAGCAGCTGCAAGTTCGACGGGCGCACGACTTCGACCTCGATCACCCGCCCTTCGGCGTCAATCGTCACGTTCATCGTCAACTCGCCGTACAGCTTGCGGCCCTGGCTTTCGGGGAAATTGCGCGTGCCACGCTCTTCGATCTTGCGGCGCAACCGGTCGTAGTAAATCGCGTAAATCTCTTCACGGGTGGCCGGGCTGATGTAGCGTTTTTTTGGACGCGCGTTCTCGTCGTTGATGCGTTTCTCTATCTCGGCGAGCAACTGGATCAGCTGGCGCCGCTGTTCCTCCTGCGATTTCGCTTCCGGCGCGCCCTGGTCGCGCTGCGGGTCGGGCGCGGGCAACAACGCGAGCTCGCGGCGGATTTGCGCCAGCAGTTGCTGCTGTGTTTCTTGCAATTGCTCTATCTGCTTTTGCGCATCTTCGTTGGACTCGCCGAGCTCGATCAGGGCCGAAGGCGGAAGCGGCGAGGTGGCGCGACCAGCATCGGCGTCGCCACCTCCGGCCAGGCTCGCCTGGGCGATCACCTGAGCTTTTTCAGGCGGCTCGCCCGAGCGCGAGTTGACGAGAATCACTTCGAGCGGCGAGTCCTGGAACACGCGGTCGAAGCCTTCGGGGTCGACGAATTTCACTGTCAGCAGCACGGCATGAACGCCGAAAGAAACGATCAGCGCAACCTGCAGCGTCGAGAGTTTTTTCGGCAAGCGCATGGCTGTGTCAACGGGCGACGGCCGTGTCGGCGGGTTGTGCGGCGGCGTCGTCGGGGCCCTCGGCCTGAACGTCGATGGCCAACGACAGCGGACCGGTGCTCTCGGCGGTGTCGTCGCTGTCGGTGTCGCTGTCGCTGTCGCTGTCGGTTCCGGTTCCGGTTCCGGCTTCGCCTTCCTGACTCGGAGCGGTCGCCGCCGCGTCGTCGAGCCGCGCCACCAGGCTGGCGTGTATGTCGAGCGTCAGCAGATCGGCGACTCCAACGGCCACGCGCACATGCGCGCCACGTGGCAGGCTTTCGGTGCCGGGCGTGCGGAACACCAGTGGCAGCTCGTCGGCGCGCACCAGCCCGTCTTTCATCACCACAGCATTCAACTCGGTAATTCCGTTTTGCGCCAGATACTGAAGCGTCCAGTAGCGCTCGATGCCCGACTGGAAGCCGTTGTACTCGGCATAGGCCGCTTCAAAGGCCGAGATGACGGAGAACAGCTGCACGTCTTTCGGCTTGAAGGGTGCGACGAGTGCGGCCGCGCGGCCGTGGCGGGCACAGGCGATCAGCTGCCACTGGTTCACCAGATCGACATAACGCCGCAGCGGCGAGGTGGCCCAGGTGTACTGGGCCACACCCATGCCGGCATGTGGGGCGGGCTTGGTGCCCATGCGCACCTTCACGCCCGGCGCCATGCTGGCCTGGCTGCGGTATATGCCGGGCACCCCGCACTCTTGGAGCCAGCCGCCCCAGGTGCTGTTGGCCATGATCATCGCTTCGGCCACGATCAGATCGAGCGGCGAGCCGCGCTGGCGGGTCGTGATGAGCACCCGCTCGCTGCCCTGCGGCTCGCGGCCATCGTTGCCGTCGTCTCGTTCGAGGCGGAAGTTGTAGTCGGGCCGGTTGAAGTTCTCGGGCTTGCCACGCGCCACTTCGCGCTGAGCCTTCAGGTGGCGAGCCAGACGGAATGCCAGTGCAAGTTCGGGCGCGAAGGCGTAGTTGGCCGGCGTGTCGCCCTTGAGCGAGGCCTCCGTGATCACGCTTTCGAGCTGGTCGTGGCGCAGGTTCGCAGCAATGGGCACCAGTTCGAGCCGGGTCTCGCTGCCTTTGATCTCGAACGTCTCTTCAACCATCGTGACGTAGAGCGACACCGCCGGGCAGTCGCGCCCTTCGATCAGCGTGTAGGCCTGCACCACTTCGTCGGGCAGCATGGTCAACTTGTAGCCCGGCATGTAAACGGTGGACAAACGCTCGCGCGCCACCTTGTCGACGGACGAGTCGGGCGCGAACGCCAGGCCAGGCGCGGCGATGTGCACACCGAAGACGACCGTGCCCGTGCCGATGCCCTGCACCGAGAGTGCGTCATCGATCTCGGTGGTGGCCGAGTCGTCGATCGAGAAGGCACGCACAGTCGCCAGCGGCAGGGCTTCCTTGATCGTGGGCGCTTGAAGCGCCGGAAACGATGTGCCTTTCGGAAAGCTCTCGAACAGGAATCGGCGCCAGTGAAACTGATAGGGCGAACGGATCGCACCGGCGCCCTTCAGCAGTTCCAGCGGAGCGCGCTGCGAGCGCTGCGCTGCCTCCACCACCGCCTTGTATTCCGGTGCGCTCTTGTCGGGTTTGAACAGCAGCTTGTAGAGCTGCTCTTGAACCGCGGCAGGGCACTGCCCCGCCACCAGCTCGCCGGCCCAGGCGTCGATCTGCGCTGCCACCAGCTTCTTGCGCTCAATGCCGAGCAGGGCGGCCTTGACGATCTCTTCCGGCGCCTTCTTGAAGTTGCCCTTGCCGAGCCGGCGAAAGTAGTGCGGCGCTTCGAACAGGCGGAACAGGGCGGCGGCCTGCTTTTCAATGCCCGCGCTCGCCTCGAAATACTCGCGCGCCAGGTCAGCGAACCCGAACTCGCTGTCGGGCGCGAACTCCCAGGCCAGGTCGAGGTCGATTTCTTTCGCCAGCGCCTGCGCGGCAGGAATCAATTCGCCGGGCTGCGGTTTGTCGAACTTGAGCAGCACATTGACCGCTTTCACTTTTACGCGCTTGCCGGAGTCAAGCTCGATCTGCACCGAGCTGTCGGTTTCCGTCATCACGCGGCCGGCGAGGAACTTTCCGGCGTCTTCGAAGAGGGCATACATAGGGGGATGATTGTGGCTTGAACCGCGAGCCCGCCGTTGCCCGCCTGCTGCATCAACGGCCATGGCCCAGCTTGCGGGGTCGTGCGGCTTGGGCTGGTGCTGCGGTTTGCGCCTCGCCAGGCGGCCACATTCAGCGAATTCATGGAGCGCCACGCAGCACGCAACACTGCATTACCCTCGCATGCTGCAACGACCGCGGCCGCACTCGGCACCAACCACCATGGAATTCGAAGAGTTCATTCGCACCGCCTGGGCCGAACACGCCGACCAACCCGACGACGTGGCTGAGCGCCTCGCCTTGTCGCTCGACCGGGTCGAGCTGCCGGCTCACGTGGCGCCGTTCGCCGGCATCGTCACCCACGTGTTTGGCGAGCATCTGGCGCGCTTTGACGACGGCGTGGAGCTGCTCGAATCGATGCGACGTTTGCCGGCCTGTCATGGCCAACCCGAGGCGGTGGGCGTCTTGTCGCGCGGCGTGGCCGCGCTGCGTTATGCCAGCGGGGAGGAGCGCGCGCTCGACGTGCTGGCGCCGCAAGACCGCATCTCGGTGCTGGCAAACGCATCCGGCGCGATCCTTGGTCAGTTCGAATTCGGGCGCGCCATCGCGGCCTACGACGAAGCACTGAGACTGGCCGAAAAATTCGGCCCCAATCCGCGCGCGCAGCGTTCGCTCGCGGTGGCGGGCAACAATCTCGCGGCTGGACTGGAAGAGAAGGTCGACCGCAGTCCTTCGGAAACCGAGGGCATGCTTCGCGCTGCCAAGGCGGCACTGAAGTATTGGGCGCTGGCCGGCAGCTGGTTGGAAGTTGAGCGTGCCGAATATCGTTTGACGCGCAGCTTGCTTCGGGCCGGCCAGCCGGATGGGGCAATCGAACACGCGCGCCAATGCATTGCCATCTGCGCGGCCAATAACGCGTCGGCGTTCGAGCGATTCTTCGGCGAGGCCGTGCTGGGCATTGCGCACCGTAGCGCGGGTGATCGTGCGGGGTTCGAAACCTCACGCGAGCGTGCGCTGGCCTTGTTCGCACAGGTGCCGGACGACGAACAACAGTGGTGTTCGCCCGAGCTGAAGGAATTGCACGCCTGAACGGCGACGTCTTTCAGTAACTGCGCCCGCGCTTGAACTGCGCATGCGCACGCGGCGCCAGTGCCGCGCTGCGCGAGATCGCTGCGAACGAGCCCGCTGCGTGCGCGTGGCAGATTGCAAGACCCAACGCGTCGGCCGCGTCTTTGCCAGGCAGTCCTGGGAGCACGAGCAAGCGCATCACCATTTCCTGCACCTGCTCCTTGCGTGCTTGGCCGTGGCCGACGATCGCTTTCTTCATCTGCAATGCCGTGTACTCGGCGACTTCGAGGTCGCCGCTCACCAGCGCAGTGATCGCAGCCCCCCGCGCCTGTCCGAGCAGCAGCGTCGACTGCGGGTTCACGTTCACGAAAACGATCTCGACCGAAGCGCACTGCGGCTGGTAGCGCGCCGTCACTTCACGCACGCCGTCGAAGATGATCTTCAGCCTTGCCGGCAACTGGCCGCTGGCGATGGCATCGGTCTTGATGGTGCCGCTGGCCACGTAGCGCAGCTTCGACCCCTCGGCTTCGATCACGCCAAAGCCGGTCGTCCGCAAGCCGGGGTCGATGCCAAGAATGCGCAGCGCGGTCGCCACGTCACAGCCCGAAGTACCAGCGCACCGAATGGAAGAACACCGGCGCGGCGAAACACAGCGGCGCCACGCGGTCGAGCAAACCGACGGCGCCCGTCACAGAGGCCTTTCCGCCCCAACTGCGCACGCCGGCATCGCGCTTCAGCGCTTTCATGACGAACTCGCCGAGCGTGCCGCTGCCGCCAGCCACGAACCCCATGAGCAGCGCCGGGATCGGCTTGAACGGTGTAGCCCAGTACAGCGACGCACCGACAACACCAGCAACGAGTGCGCCCAAGCCCCAGGCGCGCCATGAAAAAGAGCGGCTGATTGCGCGGGCCGCCGGGCGCCGCCGCAATGTGCGGCTCGCGGTTTCCTGCGCGATCTGCGCGATCACCACCACCAGCACCAGGAACAGCACGAGGAAGGCGCCTCGACCTTTGTAGTCGGGCAGGTCGAGCAGCAGCAGCGCCGGCGCGTGGCTCATGCCGTAGAGGCACACCATGATGCCCCATTGAATCTTCGCGGTTCGCTCGAGAAAGCGTTGCGGGTCGTTGCCGAAGGCGCTGACGACGGGAATGGCCAGAAACACGTAGACCGGAATGAAGACCGTGAAGAGGTCGAATTTTTGCGTTGCCACGATCACGTACTGCATCGGCAGGACGACGAAAAAAGCCAGCAGCAAACTTCGGTGGTCACCGCGCCGCGTGTGCGTGAGCGTCACGAACTCGCGCAGCGCCAGGAACGAGATCAAGCCGAACAGCAGCGTCGAGACAAACCCGCCCGACACCCACGCCACCCAGAAAAGTACCCCGCCGACCCACAACGCGCGCAGTTCACGCTTGAAGTTTTCGTGGTCGGCCAGCTGTTCGGTGCTGCGCTCGCGCAAGGTGCGCGTGAACGCGATGATCGTGACGATCGCCAGCGCGCCGAACAGCGCCACGAACAACAGGGCGATCTGCTGCGAGACACCCAGGCTGCGAAGCGTGCCCATCAGCCCACGGACCTCAGGGCGATCACCGCTTCGCGGGCACGGTTGAGAAACGCGCGCTTGTCTTCAGCGGGCGCAAGCGACAGCGGCGCACCGAACGTGACCGAACACAGGATCGGCACCGGCACCACCTCGCCCTTGGGCATGACACGCTGCACGTTGTCGATCCAGGCGGGAATCAGCTGCACGTCGGGGAAGGCTTCGGCCAGGTGGTACAGGCCGGCCTTGAACGGCGCCGGGTCACCCTTGTTGCCGCGGGTGCCTTCGGGAAAGATCACCAGCGAGTCACCGTTGCGCAGCGCTTCCATCAGCGGTTCGAGCGGGTCCTCGTCGTCGTTTCGCTGGCGGCTCACGTAGACCGCGTTGAAGATCTCGCGGGTTATCCAGTGTTTGAGCGGGGTCGAAGTCCAGTACTCGCGCGCTGCGATGGGGCGGGTTGTCACGCGCAGGTCGCTGGGCAGCGCGGCCCAGATCAAGACCCAGTCGAAGTGGCTTTGGTGATTTGCAAAATAGATGCGCTGCTCGGCCTTCGGTGGCGACCCGTGCCAGTGCCCTTGCGCTCCAGTGATGAGGCGCGCGACCGTGGCAAGAAGGAGGCCTGCGGCCTCGGGCAGTTTCATCGTTCGCCGCCGGCAGCTCAGTGCCGGAAGTGCCTTACACCAGTCAACACCATCGCCACACCGCGCTCGTTGGCAGCCGCAATCACTTCGTCGTCGCGTACCGAACCGCCGGGCTGGATCACGCAGGTGGCGCCTGCGTCGATCACCACGTCGAGACCGTCGCGGAACGGGAAGAAGGCGTCGCTTGCCACCACCGAGCCTTGCAGCGAGAGTCCGGCGTTTTGTGCCTTGATGCTGGCGATGCGGGCCGAGTCGATGCGGCTCATTTGGCCCGCGCCCACGCCAAGCGTCATGCCGTCACCGCAAAACACGATGGCGTTGCTCTTCACGTACTTGGCGACTTTCCATGCGAACAGCAGGTCGTTCATCCGGGCCGGTGTTGGTTGCTGCGTTGTGACGACTTTCAAATCAGCAAGCGATGTTTCCCGGTTGTCGGCACTCTGTATCAGCAGTCCCGAGCTGACACGCTTCATGTCGTGCGCGTTGCGGCCCTGCGCCCACGCTGTTGCGCCACCGGCGGGCAAGGCGATCTGCAAAAGGCGCGTGTTGGGTTTGTTTTTGAACACCGCCAACGCTTCGGCGCTGAAGCTCGTGGCGATCAGCACTTCTACGAACTGCTTGGCGACCAGCGCTGCCGCTTCGCCGTCGAGCGGGCCGTTGAAAGCAATGATGCCGCCGAAGGCCGAGGCCGGGTCGGTCTTGTGTGCCTTGGCGTAGGCCTCGGCCGCGTTCGCGCCAATGGCCACGCCGCACGGGTTCGCGTGCTTGACGATCACGCACGCGGCCGGTGCTTCAGCTTTGTCGAATGACTTCACGCATTCCCAGGCCGCGTCGGCATCGGCGATGTTGTTGTACGACAGTTCCTTGCCCTGCAGTTGCGTTGCTGTGACGAGCGAGCCGGGAGCGGGGTGCAGGTCGCGGTAGTAGGCGGCGGTTTGGTGCGGGTTCTCGCCGTAGCGCAGGTCTTGCAGCTTGACGAAGCGGCCGTTCGACTGGCCGGGGAACTCGGCGCGGGTGCCGTCGGCAAGCAACGAAGACAGGTGGTCGCTGATTGCCGCGTCGTAGTTTGAGATGCGGTTGAACGCGGCCACCGCGAACGCGAACTTCGTTTCGAGGCTGATCGCGCCATTCGTTTTCAGCTCGGTGAGCACCTGCGCGTACTGTGAAGCGTCGGTCAGCACCGCCACGTCGCGCCAGTTCTTCGCTGCCGAACGCACCATGGCCGGGCCGCCGATATCGATGTTTTCGATCGCGTCTTCGAGCGTGCAACCGGGTTGGGCAACGGTCGCTTCGAACGGGTAGAGGTTCACGATCAGCAGGTCAATCGTGTCGATGGCGTGGGCCTTCAGCGCCGCCATGTGCTCGGGCACGTCGCGCCGCGCCAGCAAGCCACCATGGATCTTCGGGTGCAGCGTTTTCACACGGCCGTCGAGCATCTCGGGAAAGCCGGTGTGTTCGGCCACCTCGGTGACGGGCAGGCCTGCCGCCGCCAGAAGCTTGGCCGTGCCGCCGGTCGAGAGGAGGCGAATACCGAGCTCGTTCAGTGATCGGGCGAACTCGAGCGCGCCGGTTTTGTCGGAGACCGAGAAAAGTGCAGTGAGAGGATGGGTCATTTGATGAGCTTGTGGTCGAGCAGTTTGCGGCGCAGTGTGTTGCGGTTAATGCCCAGCCACTCGGCCGCGCGACTTTGGTTGCCTTCGGCGTGTTTCATCACCACGTCGAGCAGTGGTTTTTCAACGACGCCGAGGATCATCTCGTACATCGCGGTGGGGTCCACGCCGTGCAAGTCTTTGAAGTAGGCCTCCAGGTTGTCGCGCACGCACTCTTCAATGTGTTTGGGCTTGGGCTTGGCACTCATTGGAGCCTCTCGTCAGGCGGGAACATCGGCCGGTCCCACGAGGGGGCGCCGCACGGCAGGGGAGTGGCCCGGCGCCCGGCATGCCGAAGATGCGCTTTCGCAGAAATTTTCATGCTTGTTGTTCGATGAACGTGTCGTTGGCTGCCACGCTGGCCGCGGGCAGCAGCGGGTGGTGCTCGGCCAGGCGGTCGAACCATTCCGACACCGCCTGCACCTGGGTTTCGCAGGTCTCGAGCAGGTTCATCTGCGCGCGAAAAACTTCACCGCCGGGCAGAGCACGAACGGCCCAGCCGATGTGCTTGCGAGCGGTGCGCACGCCGGCGTATTCGCCGTACAGCCCATAGTGGTCGTCGAGGTGTTCGAGCAGCCATTGCTTGGCCTGTTGCGTTCTCGGCGCGGCCAGCAATTCGCCAGTCGACAGGAAATGTGCTATCTCGCGAAAGATCCAGGGCCGGCCCTGCGCCGCGCGGCCGATCATGATGGCGTCGGCGCCGGTGGCCGCGAGCACTGCACGTGCTTTCTGCGGTGAGTCGATGTCGCCATTGGCCACCACCGGGATGCGCAGCGCGGCTTTCACTGCCGCCACGGTCGCATACTCGGCGTTGCCCTTGTAGCCTTGCTCGCGGGTGCGGCCGTGCACCGCCACCATCGCTACACCGGCGCCTTCTGCCGCGCGCGCGATGCGCACCGCGTTGCGCTCGGCGTCGCACCAGCCGGTGCGCATCTTCAGCGTCACCGGCACGTTGTGGGGCGCACAAGCGGCGACCACCGCTTCGATGATGGAAAGCGCCAACCGCTCGTCTTGCATCAGCGCCGAGCCGGCCCACTTATTGCACACCTTCTTGGCCGGGCAACCCATGTTGATGTCGATGATCTGCGCGCCGCGCTCGATGTTGTAAGCCGCGGCCTCGGCCATCATGGCTTCATCGGTGCCGGCAATCTGCACCGCAATTGGCGCCACCTCGCCGTCGTGATTGGCGCGCCGGCTGGTCTTCAGACTGTTCCAAAGCTCTTTGCGCGACGTCACCATTTCGCTGACCGCGTAACCCGCACCTAGCCGTTTGCAAAGCTGGCGAAACGGCCGATCGGTGACGCCGGCCATCGGTGCTGCAAAGAGGCGGTTCGCGAGCGCGATATGGCCGATGTGCAACGCAGGCGGCAGCGGCGACTGTGGTGTGGAGGCCTGCATAAAAAGAAAGGAGGGGTGCTGCTTAAAAAGGAGGCGGGAGTATAGCGGGGAGCCCGGTCCATCGAGACGGCTTTCGGGCGACTGCCGCGCTGCTGATAATCGGTCACGATGCAAGCATGGTTCGAGTCGGTTCTGGTGTTGCTGGCCTTGCCCAAATTCGGCTTGAGCACGGTGGCGATTGTCTCGTTCATCTCGGCGACGCTGCTGCCGCTGGGCTCGGAGCCGGTGGTGTTCGGACTCGTCAAGCTGAATCCCGCGATGTTCTGGCCGGCCATTTTGGTGGCCACCGCCGGCAACACCGCAGGCGGCGCCGTGACCTGGTGGATGGGCTATGGCGCAGAGCGCGCCTATGAGCGTGTGCGCCACCAGAAGCCGCCCGATGCGCGCGCGCTGCGTTGGCTCACGAAATTCGGCGCCAAAGGCTGCCTGCTGTCGTGGCTGCCCGTCGTCGGCGACCCGCTTTGTGCGGTGGCGGGTTGGTTGAAGCTGCCTTTCTGGCCTTGTGTGTTTTATATGGCCGTGGGCAAGTTCCTGCGCTATGTCACGATGACAGCATCGATGCTCTGGATCTTTCCCGGGCAGTTCACCCCTTAATCGAGGCGGAGTTGAACCAATGACCATCGCGTACACCGAACTGCAACGCACCTGGACCCGCCTGCACCACTTTGGCCACCTGCAATCGATCGCCGGTTGGGACCGTGCCGCGATGATGCCGCCCAAGGGCAACGAGGCGCGCGCCGCGGCGATGGCCGAGATGGACGGGCTGATGCACCAGATGCGGACCGACCCGCGCCTGTCCGACTTGCTGCAACGCGCCGAAGGCGAACAACTCGACAAACCGGCGCGAGCCAACTTGCGCGAGATTCGCCGCCAGTGGCGCGCTTCTAACGCGCTGCCGCAAGCGCTGGTGGAAGAGGCGTCGCGTGCGGCGGCGCGCTGCGAGCATGCGTGGCGCACGCAGCGCCCGGCCAACGACTGGACCGGCTTTCTCGGGAACTTCCGCGAGGTGCTCAAGTTGGGTCGCGAAAGCGCGGAGCGGCTTGCCGACGACACTGGCCTGGGCCTCTACGACGCGCTGCTGGATCAGTACGAGCCCGGCATGAAGTGCGCCGAGGTGGACCGCGTGTTCGGCGACCTGGAGCAGTGGCTGCCGGGCCTGGTGACGCAAGCGCGGGAAAGCCAGGCGCTGCTGACCGTGAGCTTGCCGGTCGGCCCGTTTCCGAAAGCCACACAGCGCGCGTTGAGCCATGACGTGATGAAACTGCTCGGCTTCGATTTCGATGGCGGCCGGCTCGACGAGAGTGCGCACCCGTTCAGCGGCGGCGTGCCCGAAGACACCCGCCTGACCACGCGCTACAGCGAAGACGATCTGATCCAAAGCCTGATGAGCACGATCCACGAGACTGGCCATGCGCGGTACGAGCAGAACCTGCCGCGCGCATTGCTCGGGCAGCCCGTGGCCTTGGCGCGCTCCATGGCGATTCACGAAAGCCAGAGCCTGGCCTTTGAAATGCAGCTCGGCCGCAGCCTGGCGTTCGCAAGGCTGCTCGCGCCGCTGCTGCGCGTGCATTTCGGCGAGCAGCCGGCATTCGAGCCCGGAAACCTGCACCGACTGATGACGCGGGTGGCGCCGGGCTTCATCCGCGTGGATGCAGACGAGCTCACGTACCCTGCACACGTGATGGTTCGTTACCGCATCGAACGCGCGCTGATTGAAGGCAGCATCGAAGCTGAAGACATTCCGGCGCTGTGGGACGAATCGATGATGTCGCTGCTGGGTGTCGACACGCGTGGCAACTACCAAAACGGCTGCATGCAGGACGTGCACTGGAGCGCCGGTGCCTTCGGCTATTTTCCCTGCTACACGGTGGGTGCGATGTATGCCGCGCAATGGTTCGCGGCGATCCGCCGCAGCGAGCCCGATCTCGACACGCGCGTCGCTCAAGGAGACCTCGTGCCGGTGTTCGACTGGCTGGGCCACAACATCTGGTCCCAGGCGAGTCGCTGGGAGACTGCCGAGCTTGCCACCCGCGCCAGCGGCGAAACGCTGAACCCGGTGCACTTCAGACGCCACCTGGAAGAGCGTTACCTGGCCTAGTCGGCCAAAGGCTCAAACGCATCGGATTCAAAGGTGCCTTTGAGTAAGAAACACTGCACTGATGCCAGAGCACCCGACGCGAACCGCCCCACAGCGCGCCGGGCCTCAACGCAGAAAGGGCGCCGGAGCGCCCTTTCTTTCGAGCAAAGAAACTCAGGTCGCCGCGCGGCGAGCAGTCGCTCGCTTCGCCGAAGGCTTGGCCGTGCTGCTGCTCTTGGCGGCAGTGGTCGTCTTGGCCGCGGCCTTCACCGCGGGCGCCTTCGACAGCTTGGCCACCTTGGCGCTCAGTTCGTCGATGCGCGCAACCAGCGCATCAACATCTTTTGCCGAGGGCACGCCGAGCTTGTTCAGGGCCTTGGCGGTGCGGTCTTCAAAGATCGTTTCCAGTTTGTCCCAGTGCTGACCGGCTTTGGCTTGCACGTCGCCGGCCATGTTGCTCATCTTGCTGGTGACTTCACTGATCTTGTCTTCGGCGGCTGACTGCGTCTTCTTTTGCAGCGAAGCGCCTTCTTTCACGAGCGCTTCAAACACCTTCGTGCCCTCGGCCTGAGCGCGCGAGAAAGCGCCCATGCCAGCGAGCCAGATTTGCTGAGCCGAATCTTTCACCTGGCCGGCGATTGCGCTGTCGAATACGCGGGCGCCGGAGGTGGTTTGCTTGTCAGCCATCTGCTTGAGTTTCTTGACCATGGTGTGTTTCCTCGGTGGGGTGTGGTGTTGGGGGCTCGCTCTGGGGCAGACCGAGCAGGTGCCAAGAACTATAGGAGTCTGGCGTGGAGAGGGCATCCTATTCTCGTCCTGAGCCCGCCCTATGATGCTGCGGGTAAATGGGCAGCGCCAGCAGCGCGGCTTTCGTCAAGAATGCGTGCCAAACTTTGCCTTCACGGAGCCAAAAAATATGAATTATTTCGTCACCGGTGCGACCGGCTTCATCGGCAAGCGCCTCGTCAAAACTCTGCTGGCGCGGCGCGGCGCTACCGTCTATTTCTTGCTGCGGCCCGAGAGCGAAGGCAAGGTCGCCGGCCTGCTTGAGTACTGGGGACTCTCTGGTGCAAGCGGCAAGGCACGCGCGGTGCCGGTGTTTGGCGACCTCACCGCGAAGAAGCTCGGTGTCTCAGCGGACGATCTGAAGAAGCTCAAGGGCAAGATCGATCACCTGTACCACCTGGCCGCGGTCTACGACCTCAAGGCCGACGAAGAATCGCAGGTGCGCGTCAACATCGAAGGCACGCGCAGTGCGGTCGAGTTCGCCAAAGTGATCGAGGCCGGCCACCTGCACCACGTGAGCTCAATCGCCGCTGCCGGCCTGTATGAAGGCGTGTTCCGCGAAGACATGTTCGAAGAGGCCGAAGGCCTGGACCACCCCTATTTCATGACCAAGCACGAGAGCGAGAAGATCGTGCGCAAGGAAGCCAAGGTGCCCTGGACGGTCTACCGCCCGGCGCTTGTGGTCGGTGACTCGCTCACCGGCGAGATGGACAAGATCGACGGCCCGTACTACTTCTTCAAGCTGATCCAGCGCATGCGCCAGATCCTGCCGCCGTGGATGCCGAGCATGGGCCTGGAAGGTGGGCGCATCAACATCGTGCCGGTTGACTTCGTGGTCGCCGCGCTCGACCACATCAGCCACCTGAAGACCGACCAGCACAAGAAGTGCTATCACCTCGTTGACCCCAACGGCTACCGTGTTGGTGACGTGCTCGACATCTTCAGCAAGGCCGCGCACGCGCCGAAGATGAACCTGTTCATCAACGCCGCCTTGCTCGGTTTCATTCCGAAGAGCGTGAAGAAGGGAATGATGGCGCTGGCGCCGGTGCGCCGCGTGCGCGCTGCGGTGATGAAAGACCTCGGCCTGCCCGACGACATGTTCACCTTCATCAACTTTCCAACACGCTACGACTGCCGCGAGACCACGGCTGCGTTGAAGGGTTCGAACGTTGCGTGCCCCGAGCTGCGCGACTACGCGTGGCGTCTGTGGGACTACTGGGAGCGTCATCTCGACCCTGCACTGCTGATCGACAAGTCGCTGCGTGGCACGGTGGGCGGCAAGGTCGTGCTGGTGACCGGCGGTTCGTCGGGCATTGGCCTGGCGGCGGCAGCGAAGTTTGCGAAGGCTGGTGCCACTGTGCTCATCTGTGCGCGTGATGCAGCCAAGCTGGCCGAGGCCAAGAAAGAGATCATGGCCGAGGCAGGCAAGGAAGCGATCGTTGTTACCTACTCGGCTGACATCGCCGATGAGGCCAGCTGCAAGGCCTTCGTCGAGCAACTCACCACCGACCACGGCGGTGTGGACTACCTGATCAACAACGCAGGCCGCTCGATCCGCCGCGCCATCGAGGCCAGCTACGAGCGCTTTCACGACTACGAGCGCACGATGCAGCTCAACTACTTCGGCGCGCTGCGCATCACGATGGGCTTGCTGCCCGGCATGGTGGCCAAGCGCAAGGGTCACGTCGTCAACATCAGCTCGATCAGCGTGCTGGTGAACGCACCGCGCTTTTCGGCCTACGTGGCGAGCAAGGCCGCGCTCGACGCATGGACGACTTGCGCTGCGAGCGAGTTCGCCGACCAGGGCATCACCTTCACCACCGTGAACATGCCGCTGGTGCGCACGCCGATGACGGCGCCGACCAAGATCTACGACAACATGCCGCTGCTTTCAACCGACGAAGCGTCTGACCTGATCGTGCAGGCTTGTGTCGACAAGCCCGTTCGCGTGGCCACCCGGCTGGGAATCTCGGTCGAGCTGCTGCACGCTATAGCACCGCGCATCACGCAGATTTTGATGAACACCACGTTCAGGATGTTCCCCGACAGTGCCGCGGCCAAGGGTGAGAAGGGTGGCAAGGCCACGTTGTCACCGGAAGCTATGGCGATGGCCGAGATGATGCGGGGCATTCACTTCTGATCCAGGCCGGTGGGCCGGCCCGGGTTGGGTTCGTTCGACCGGCCCTTCGGCCGTTCAACTCACCCTGGGAATACGGCGCCTGCGAGCCGTATTGCTGCGGCGGCCCACGGGCCGCGCATCGGGCGGCATTGGCTCCGTCACCGTGCTGGTGAGCGCAACTGCCGATGCAGATCGACTGACAACCTCGATCAGTGTTCATGACGATGGTGACCGTCAGGGAAATGCCCGTGGCTGTGTTTCATCGGCAGATGCCGGTGCGCATGGCTGTGGCGTGTGTTCCCGTCGATGGAGCTTGTGTTTTCATGCGCATGCTGGTGGTGTTCGTCGTGCAGGTGTTCGTGAGCGTGTTCCAGCGTTGTGTGAACATGCTCGTGGTCATGGTCTTCGGTCAGGTGCAACCAAACACCAAACATCATCAAGGCGCCGGCGATCAGCAGCGCCGGAGTGACCGTTTCACCCAGCAGCACGATGGCCAGCAGCGCACCGAAGAACGGTGCCACTGAGAAGTAGGCACCGGTACGGGCCGTGCCGAGGTGACGAAGGGCGATGACGAACAGCACCAGGCTCGCGCCGTAACTCATAAACCCCAGCAGCGCGGCCCCGAGCACGGTGCCGGCCGAGGGCGTTGTGGCGCCCAGCCACAAGACCAGCGCCAGATTGGTGGTGCCTGCGGCCAGCCCCTTGAGCATCGCGATGAACGACGCATCGGTGAGCGAGACCTTGCGTGTGAGGTTGTTGTCGATGGCCCAGGCCAGGCAGGCGCCGAGCACCGCAAGTGCCGGCCAACCGGCCGCCAGCGGCACATCGCCGGGCCAGCTCAGCACGAGCGCACCGGCCACGATGGCGAGCATGCCGAGCGCGATGCGGCGGTCGAAGTTTTCATTGAACACGAACCACGCGAGCAGCGCGGTGAGCACGCCCTCGGCGTTCAGAAGCAGTGAAGCGCTGGTGGCCGGCATGCCGGCGATGCCGCTCATCAACAACACCGGGCCGACGACACCACCGAACAAGGTGGCTGCGGCCAACCAGCCCCACTCGCAGCGGCTGGGCCGCACGGCGGGCGCGTTGCGCTGCCGGCGCCATGCCCACAGCCCGATGCCGGAGCCCAGGTAGAGCATCGCGGCCAGCAGCCATGGGCTGGTGTGTGCCAGCAGCAGCTTGGCGAGCGGAGTGCCGGCACCAAACAGCAGAGCCGCGGCGAGCGCAGCCACAACACCCGGGTTCGATTCGAGTTTCATGCCGACGTGCTACCCGTTCGGGATCGCGGTTGCATTGCTTTGAGAGTCATTGAAGCGGTCCTCGTTGGGGACTTTAAGCCCGTGCTTGCGCGGTCGCCGAATCAGAAAATACGCCGCCGGAATCACGAACATCGACAGCAGCGGCGCGGTGATCATGCCGCCGACCATCGGTGCTGCTATGCGCTGCATGACTTCCGAGCCGGTGCCACTGCCCCACATGATTGGAAGCAGGCCGGCGAGGATCACGGCCACCGTCATCGCCTTGGGCCGAACCCGCAGAACCGCACCTTCGCGGATCGCGTCGAGCAAGTCTTCAGCGCTGGTCTTGCCCTGCGCCAGTCGCTCGTTCCACGCGGTCTTAAGGTACAGCAACATGATCACGCCGAACTCGGCGGACACCCCGGCGAGCGCGATGAATCCGACCGCTCCGGCCACAGACAAGTTGTAGCTGAGCAGGTACAGCAGCCAGATGCCGCCGATCAACGCGAACGGAATTGCCGCCATGATGAGCAAAGCCTCGTCGAGGGCCGCGAAAGTCAGGTAGAGCAGCACGAAGATGATCAGCAACGTGAACGGCACCACCACCCTCAGCTTGGCCGTTGCGCGCTCCAAAAACTCAAACTGCCCGGACCAACTGATCGAATATCCCGCCGGCAGCTTCACATCTTTCGCCACTGCGCGTTGCATGTCGTGCACGGCGCTGAGCAGGTCGCGCCCGCGAATGTCCACGTAGACCCAGCCAGACAGCCGCGCGTTCTCGCTGCGCAGCATCGGCGGGCCGTCAGTGATGCGGATATCGGCCAAGTCAGACAACACGAGCCGCGCGCCCCGCTCGTTGACGATGGGCAAGCTGCGCAGCTTCTGCAGCGAGTCGCGAATCTCGCGCGGGTAGCGCACGCTGATCGGGAACCGCTGCAGGCCTTCGACGGTCTCGCCGATGTTCTCGCCGCCCACGGCCGAGGTGATGACGGACTGCACGTCGGCGATGTTCATGCCGAAGCGCGCCGCGTCGTCGCGCCGGATGTCCACGTCCACATAACGCCCGCCGGTCAGGCGCTCGGCCAGCGCGCTGCTGACGCCGTTCACGTCCTTCAGTGCTTTTTCGATCTCGCCGGTCACTCGGTCGATCACCGCAAGGTCTGCGCCGGCCACCTTCACGCCCACAGGGCTCTTGATGCCTGTGGCCAGCATGTCGATGCGGTTGCGGATTGGAGGCACCCAGATGTTGGCCACACCCGGCACCTTGACGATGCGGTCGAGTTCGTCGATGAGCTTGTCTTGCGTCATGCCAGGGCGCCAGTCGCTTTTCGGCTTGAACTGGATGGTGGTCTCGAACATCTCCATGGGCGCCGGGTCGGTCGCGGTCTCGGCGCGGCCGGCCTTGCCGTACACGCTGAGCACCTCGGGCACGGTCTTGATCAGCCTGTCGGTCTGTTGCAACAGCTCGGCTGCCTTGCCTGCGGACAGGCCTGGGAGCGCCGACGGCATGTACAGCAGGTCGCCTTCGTCGAGCCTGGGCATGAACTCGCCGCCGATGTGCTGCAGCGGCCACAGGCTGAAGGCCAACAACACGGCAGCGACCACAAGTGTCAGCTTCGGTGCACGCAGCACGACGTTCAGCATCGGCCGGTAGATCGCGATCAGCAAGCGGTTCAGAGGGTTGCTGTTTTCGTCGGGAATGCGCCCTCGAATCAGATAGCCCATCAGTACCGGAATCAGTGTCACCGACAAACCCGCAGCCGCCGCCATCGCATAGGTCTTGGTGAATGCCAGCGGTGCGAACAGCCGCCCCTCTTGCGCTTCGAGCGTGAACACCGGAATGAACGACAGCGTGATGATGAGCAGCGAAAAGAACAGCGCCGGCCCGACCTCGGCCGCCGCGTCGCCGATCACGCGCCAGCGCGCTGGACCTTCGAGCTTCTCGTCGGGGTGATCGTGGCCCCAGCGTTCGAGGTGCTTGTGAGCGTTTTCGATCATCACGACCGCGGCATCGACCATCGCGCCGATGGCGATTGCGATGCCGCCAAGCGACATGATGTTGGCATTGACGCCCTGGTATCGCATGACGATGAACGCAGCCAGAATGCCCAGCGGCAGCGAGATGATGGCCACCAGTGCCGAGCGCAGGTGGAACAGGAAGATGAAGCACACAACGGCGACGACAAGGAATTCCTCGCCGAGTTTGTGCGTCAGGTTCTCGACTGCACGTTCGATGAGGCTGGAGCGGTCGTAGATCGGCACGATCTCGACGCCTTTGGGCAGGCTGGCCTGCAAGGTCGCCAGCTTCGCCTTGACGGCGGCGATTGTCTCCAGCGCATTCTTGCCGGAGCGCATCACGATCACGCCGCCGGTGGCCTCGCCCTCGCCGTCGAGCTCGCCGATGCCACGCCGCATCTCCGGGCCGATCTGCACGCGCGCAACGTCGCCCAGACGCACCGACACGCCTGCAGCATTCGTCATCAGTGGCACCTTGCGAAAGTCGTCCAGCCCTTGCAGGTAGCCCGACGCTCGCACCACGTACTCGGCTTCGCCAAGTTCAAGCACCGAGCCACCGGCTTCCTGATTCGCCTTCTGCAAAGCCTCCACCACCTTGGTGTGCGGAATGTTGTAGGCCGCGAGCTTGTCGGGGTCGAGCACAACCTGGTACTGGCGAACCATGCCGCCGACCGAAGCCACTTCGGCCACGTTCGGCACGGTCTTCAGCTCGTACTTCAGGAACCAGTCTTGCAGCGCGCGCAACTGCCCAGCGTCTTGCGTGCCGCTGTGATCGACAAGCGCGTATTGGTAGATCCAGCCGACGCCGGTCGCATCAGGGCCGAGGGATGCTTTGGCCGCGGCGGGCAATCGCCCCTGCACCTGGTTGAGGTACTCCAGAACCCGCGAGCGGGCCCAATACAGGTCGGTGCCGTCTTCGAACAGCACGTAAACGAAGGAGTCGCCGAAGAAGGAATAACCCCGCACCGTCTTCGCGCCCGGCACCGACAGCATCGTCATCGTCAGTGGATAGGTGACTTGGTTTTCGACGATGCGCGGCGCCTGGCCGGGGTAGGTCGTTCGAATGATGACCTGCACGTCCGACAGATCGGGCAGTGCATCCAGCGGCGTGTGCAGCAGCGAATAGATGCCCCAAGCGGCGATCATCCCCGTTGCCAGCAGCACCAGAAAACGGTTGACGATGGCCCAGCGGATCAGCTTGGCGATCATGGCTTGCTCCCGGCCGACGCTGGGGGCATCGGGGCTTTTGGCTCGGGTGGCAGCAGCGTTACTCGGGTCAGTTGCGGCGGCCCTTCCTGGGGCATGTAGAACTCGAAGGCCACGCGGTCACCGACATCCACACCGCGCGGCGCGCCGTCCTTGGGCAGCTTGAACTCCATCGTCATCGCCTGCCACTTCAACGAGGCGATTGGCCCGTGCGACAGCGTCATCACATCACGCCCCATAGCCTCAACCTTGGCCTCGCCGTCGTAGCGTTGCGCAGTGTTCGCTGCAGTCGGCTTGGGCTCGCCGTTCAGCCGTGCCTCGACACCCTTCAGGCTTGCTTCGGAGTCGATCAGGAACTGCGCCGACACCACCACGCGTTGGCCGAGTTTGAGCCCGCGCTTGATCTCCGTTTGGCCAGCGCTCTCAATGCCTGTGTCCACGTCCACCGGCCGGAACCGGCCACCTTCGTCGGCAAGCATCACCACCGTGCGTTTCCCGGTCTGAATCAGCGCTTCGGTCGGGATCAGCAACGCCTTCTCTGCACGCTGATCCATGAACTGCATCTGCACGAACATGCCCGGCACGAGACGCGATCCTGGGTTGGCCAGCTCCAGCCGTGCCTTCAAGGTTCGGGTGGCCTGATTCACGTCGGGCAGCAGCGCCTGCACCTTGCCGACGAAGGTGGCACCCGGAATGGCCGGGCTCCGGGCCTGCACCTTGGCGCCGGGGCGCACCAGCGCGGCCTGGCTCTCCGGCACTTCGGCATTGGCCCACACGGTCGACAGGCCGTTGATGCGAAACAGCGTGGTGCCCGCCATCACGGTCATGCCTTCGCGTGCCATCAGCTCAACCACCACACCGTCGATTGGCGCAGTGAGCGTGATGCGCGGTTGCGTGCGGCCGGTGCTCTCGACCAGCTGAATCTGCGCATCGTTCATGCCGACTTGGCGCATCCGCTGGCGAGCGCCATCGACCAGCGCTGCCAGCTCGGGTCCCTGCATGCGTCGAAGTGCGAGGAACTCTTCCTGCGCGGCGATCCAGTCGGGCACATAGAGGTCGGCGAGCGGCCGGCCCTTTTGCACCGAGTCCAGCGTGGCGCGCACGTGGAGCTTTTCGACGTATCCGGTGGCGCGCGCCTGCACGACCGCCTGATCGCGCTCGTTGAAAGCAATGCTGCCGACGGTGGAGACCTGCGGCGACAAGGTGCCCTCCGTCACCTCGGCGGTGCGTACACCCAAGTTCTGCTGAATGCGCGGGCTCACGGTGACCTTGCTGCCGTCGCTGTCGCCGTCGGCGTAGACCGGCACCAGCATCATGTCCATGAACGGCGACTTGGCCGGCTTGTCGAACTTGTTCCCCGGCACCATGGGGTCGTGGTAGTAGAGCACCTTGCTGCCGGTGCTGGGATCCATGTCGCCCGCCTTGATGCCCGACTTGATGTGCCGGCGCGTGGCTTCTTCGCCTTCGGCAATGCTTTGCGGCGGCTTGCCGGCAGCGGCCGTCTGGCCAGATGCCGCGTCGGCTGAGGCCGTCGCAGCCGCAGGTGCACTCATGCCCATGCCGCGCTGCATGCCGAGCATGTACAAGCCGTAGCTGCCCGCGCCGAGCGCGCTGGCGACCCCCAGCGCGATCACGAGAGGTTTGAGTTTCATGGTTTGTTTCTCCAACGGGCGTTCAAGGGCGGGCCGAAGCCGAGGCTTCGCGACTGGCCGGCGCGAGGTAGTTGAGCTGGGCCCACAAGCGTGCTGCATCCATCTCCAGGCGCAGGCGCTCCATGCGCGTGTCGATCTCGCCGCGCCGGGCTTCCAGCACGGCCGTCAACGAGCCGCTTGCTCCGCGGTATGCCGCCACAGCGGCAAGCGTCCGTTGGGTGGCCAGCGGCAGAAGTGAGCTGTCGTAGCGAATCAAGCGTTCCCGGTCGCTGCGCCACTCTTGCAGCATCGCCAGCGCTTCGGCCACGTGCGCGCGGCTGGCTTCTTCGCGTTCGGCGCGCAACTGCTCGGCGATGGCCAGCTTCGCTGCGACCTCGCGGTCTTGTCGGCCCTTTTGATCCCACTGCAACGGCACCGCGAGGTTCACCGACACCATGTTCGAAAACGACGGGCCGCGCTGGCTGTAGCTCAGCTCCACGCTGACATCGGTTTGCTTGTTGGCGCGAGCGAGCTCGGCATCGGCCCGCGCCATCTCTTCTTGCTTGACCAGAACCGCAATCCGGGGGTGATGCTCAAGCTGCGTTTCGAGCACCTCGGCGCGCAGTGGCACGCTGTCAAGCGCGGGTGGCGCGCTGAGCGGCTCGGCCGCTGCCGCGCCGACCCAGCGGGTCAACTGGGTCGTTGCCACGGCGACCTGGCGTTCTGTCTGCGCAATGCGGTCTTCGATTTGCTCCACGCCGGAGCGGGCCGCGAACACATCGGCCTGCGAGCCCCGTCCGCCCCGGTACGCGGCGTCGGCGGCCTCGATTTGCAACCTGGCTTCGTCGCGCTGCGTCACCAGCACGTCGCGCATGCGCTGCTGGTAATGCCGATCAAGCCAAGCCACCGCCGTGTCGCGCTGCAGGTTGGCCAATGCGAGTTCGCGGCCCGCATAGGCCACGTCGGCCTCGCGCTCGAATCGCGATTTTCTGGCCTGGAGCTTGTCAGTGCGGGTGAACTCCTGGCTCAGCCCGACCGAGCGCATTGTCATGAAGTCGCGCGTCAGGCTGAGCCGATCGGCGCCGGTGACCGGCAGGTTGTTGATGCCGGCCTTGAACACCGGGTCGGGCCGCTGCCCCGCGGCAGCGGCCATTTCGCGGGCCGCCAGAGCCGCCGCGTCTTGCGCTGGCAGCTGCAGCGAGCGCGCCTCCGCCAGGCGCAAGGCTTGGTCAAGCGCGAGGGGTTCCTGCGCGCGCACGCTGAAGGTGACGACTCCGAACGCGAGCGCCAGGCTGCGCCAGCGTGACGCAGCAAAGGATGAACAAGCAGCCATGAGGCCTCCACACCAACGATGCTTTGGGGTCGGCGCCAGAGGCGCCCGACCGACTCCGCGAGTGCAGCCTTCAGGCGTGCTCGCAGCGGATCGAGGGTGGGGTCAGGTTCGCAGACAGCAGTGCAGGATCGCGTGCGGCGGGTCCGCCGCAGCGAAGGGGCCGCGGGGCGCGCCGACTCGCCGTGCTGTCAGGCCCGGCTCGGCCTGTTCTGGCAGCGTGTACAGCCGCGCCAGCACCACAGTCGGTAACGCGGGCACTTGCGCCTGGTCATTTTGTTGTTCTTGCTGGCAGTGCGCCGCGCACAGTGCCGAGCGGCTCGAAGAGTCGGTGGCCATGCCCGCGCAATCGGGCATTGCAACGGTGGTCATGGCCTGCGCACCGGTGCAGGCAAAGGCCGAAACCGCCATCTGCGCCAAAAGCAAGGCCATGGCCAAGAACCGGCACAGGGCGTTGCGGAAGGGGCGGCCTATGAACATGAGCCTGAGCTTATCGGAAAGTGCGTGGCAGGTGGCGTGCGCGAGTTGGCGCGGCTTCAGCGCGTCGCGTCGCGGACGAACGGGGCGGCCGCCTCGGCCACCTGGCGAATCAGCTCGCTGATCGCCTGCGCGTGGTGCTGGGGCGTGTCGCCGCCGACCGGCAGCTCGTAGGCCAACTCCAGCGTATTCAGTTCGCGCGCCGGCACGCCGCCACTGCTGAGAACGAGGCGCGCGTGGGCATGAAGGCGCTTGTCACTGCGCAAGAAGTCCATCGGCACCAGATCGACCTGAAGCGAGAGTGTGGGCACCGCATCGCCGCAGTTGGTGTCGCACAGCGCCCAGCCGGGCAACTGCCGGCGCAGGGCCGACACGAGCTCGCGTGAAACCCCGATCTCGACGCGTTCTGCCCAGAAGGTGTTGGGCCATTCGGCCAGCGTGCTCGCGTCGGCTCGGTAACGCACGCGGCGGGCGACAAGATATTCAGGGATGTTGATGCGCCGCACCGCGAGCAAAGGTGCCGTCGCGGCTGAACCCGCAGGGGCGGCACTTGCCATCAGCGGTGTGGCTGGCGGCAATGTCAACAACACTGGCGCCGGCGATGGTGACGCGCACGCGGCCAGCAGGCCGACGAACAGCAGCGGCAAACCATTGGGCTTCAAGATCTTCATTCGCGTTTGTTCCCGAAGATGATCGCGTTCGGTTTTTCTTCCAGCAGCTCGGCCCAGTCGCGCACGCCGCGGGCGGCTTGCGACAGGTCGCGCACGGCCGCGTCGAGGTCGGCGCGCAGCGACGCGTTGGGCGCCGTCATCTCGGCAACGCGCTTCATCGCCAGGCGCGCCGATTCGGCCGCGTCACGCGTGCCAACGAGCGTGCGTTGCAGTTCGGGCTGGGCGCCGAGCACGGTGCCGTGCGCCGCTTCTGAAAGCCGCGTGATGGAAGCAAGGGTGGCCGCAGAGTTCGCCTGAATTTGGCGGATCGACTCGGTCGCCGCCTTGAGTGTGGTGCGCGATTCGGCACCGGTTTGTGCCAGCTCGGTGGCGGTGCTGTTGATCACTTTTTTCGTCTGGTCGAGCACGCTTTGCACCGAAGCCAGCGTGGTGCGCATGTCTTTCACGGTGTCGCGAACGTCTTGCACCGTGTCGCGCAACGGCAGCTCGGCGACCTGATCAATCAGGTTGCCAAACCGGTCTGCCAGCGCCGGGATTTCAGGCCTGATGCCATCACCGACCAGCGTAGAAGGGGTGTTCGGCACGAAGTCGATTTCGACCGCCTTCTGTCCGGTGACGAAGCTCTGCGAAGCGAGCCGCGCGCGCAGGCCGCGCTGCACCAGCGTTTGCAAATCGAGCGGCGTGTCCTTCGAGCCGGTGAAGCGCAGGGCGTCAGGGGCGAGTTGAATGCGCACCGGCACCAGCGCCTTGAGCGAATCGCGGTCGACCTGGATGCCGATCTCCTCGACCTGCCCAATCACCACGCCGCGGAAGTTGACCGGCGCGCCGACGTACAGGCCGGACACGTTGCCTTGGTAGTACACCATCACGTCGAGGTGCCGCTTGAACAAGCTGTTCCCACTCAGCCAGAGCACCGAAGCGACGACGAGCCCCAGGCCGATAAGAACAAAGCTTCCGATGAGCAGGGCGTTGCGTTTCATGCTGGTTCGGCGGGGGCGGGGGCAGGGATGGGGGGCGTTGACATGGCTTGCGCCGATTCTGCGCTGCGCGGCGGCTCTTCGCGCCGCAGGAACGCTCGCACGGTCGGGTGAATGGCGCTGTCGCGAAGCGCGCGCGGTGCGCCATGGGCGATGGGGGCCTTGCTGTCGGCGTCGAGAAAGATGCCGTCGTCCGCGATCGCGAAGAGGCTGGGCAGCTCATGGCTGACGAACACGATGGCCGCGCCGGTGCGCTTGCGCACGTCGAGGATCAGGTCGTCGAGCCGCTTCGAGCTGATCGGGTCCAGGCCGGCCGACGGCTCGTCAAGGAACAGGAGCGGCGGCTCGGCCGCGATGGCGCGCGCCAGCCCGGCGCGTTTTTTCATGCCTCCGCTCAGGTCAGCTGGGTAATAGGCGGCGAAGTCCTTCAGGTCGACCCATTCCAGCATTTCGCGGGCACGCGCTTCGCGGGCTGCAGCGTCGAGCGTGGTGTGCTGCTCCATCGGCAGGCAGACGTTTTCGAGAATCGTCATCGACGACCACAACGCCGCGCTCTGGAACAGCATGCCGAAGCCGGCACGCAGCTTCGCCTGCTCACTGCCGCTTGCAGCCCAGTAGTCGATGCCGCCGTAGGTCACGCGCCCCGCGGCCGGCGGCAGCAAGCCGATCATGTGTTTGAGCAGCGTGCTTTTGCCACAACCGCTGCCGCCCATGATCGCGAAGATGCTGCCCTTTTCCACCGTGAACGACACGTCCTTCTGGATCAACCGGTCGCCGAAGCGCATTTCCAACCCATCGACGGCGAGCAGCGTCATTTGTCTAGATGCCCAGGGCATTCGCGCAGACCGCGAACACCGCGTCCAGAGCGATGATCGCCACGATGCTGACAACCACCGCGTTGGTGGTCGCCACGCCCACGCCGGCGGCGTTGCGCTGCGCGTACAGGCCGCAATAGCAGCCGATCAGGCCGATCAGGGCGCCGAACACGAGCGATTTGCTGGCGCCAATGGCCAGATGCTCCCAGCTCATAGCGAGAAACGTGCGCGAGATGTAGGCGGCGGGCGAGATGTCAAGCATGCTGGCCGCCACCAGCATGCCGCCAATCAGCCCGGTGATACAGCCGTACACGTAGAGCAGCGGCATCGCGAGCAGCAGTGCCAACACGCGCGGCAGCACCAGAAAGTCGACCGGGCTCAACCCCAGCACTTCCAGCGCGTCGACCTCTTCGTTGGCCTGCATCGTGGCCAACTCGGCCGCGAAGGCGGCACCGGTGCGGCCGGCCATCACCACCGCGGTGATGATCGCGGCCATCTCTCGCGCCACGGCAACACCCACCAGGTCGGCCACGTAGATCCCGGCCCCGAACTTGACAAGCTGCACCGCGCCAACGAAGGCCAGAATCGCGCCCACCAGCACGTTGACCAAGGTGACGATGGGCACGGCGCGCGCGCTGCAATCGGCCGCGATGCGCTCCAGGTCTTTGGCGCGAAAGTGCCAGCGGCCGGCCGCACCAGCAACGGCCGAAAGCAGCACCTGGCCGAAGAAGGTGACGGGGCGAACAGAGATGAGCGCAGCAAGTGGCATAGGTGCAAGACTCATCATTGTGCCGAATCACACGCCCCTACAATCGTTTTCAAGACGATCAACCACTGGGCCGACCATGACCACCGACGTTCCTGCGGCCGCTTCCGGCACGCCCGACCTGGCCCAGATCACGCCGCGCGACAAGGCGGAAATACTTGCGCAGGCGCTGCCCTACATCCGCCAGTTTCACGGCAAGACGATCGTCATCAAGTACGGTGGCAACGCGATGACCGACCCGGCACTTCAGCAAGACTTTGCCGAAGATGTGGTGTTGCTCAAGCTCGTTGGCCTGAACCCCGTGGTCGTGCACGGCGGCGGTCCGCAGATCGAAGAGGCGCTCGCCAAAATCGGCAAGAAGGGAACCTTCATTCAGGGCATGCGCGTGACCGACGACGAGACCATGGAAGTGGTCGAGTGGGTGTTGGCTGGCCAGGTGCAGCAAGACATCGTCGGGCTCATCAACGTCGCCGGCGGCAAGGCCGTGGGGCTCACCGGGCGCGATGGCGGGCTGATTCGCGCGCGCAAGCTGAAGCTGGTTGATCTGAAGGACCCGAGCAAGGTGCACGACTTGGGAAACGTCGGCGAAATCGAGTCCATCGATCCGAGTGTCGTGAAGGCCTTGCAGGACGACCAGTTCATCCCGGTTATTTCGCCGCTCGGCTTCGGTGCCGACAACGAGAACTACAACATCAACGCCGACGTGGTCGCCGGCAAGCTGGCCGAAGTGCTGAAGGCCGAAAAGCTGATCATGTTGACCAACATTCCCGGCGTGCTTGATAAGGCCGGCAAGCTGCTCACCAACCTGAGCGCCCGCGAGATCGACGGGCTGTTCGCCGACGGCACGATCAGTGGCGGCATGCTGCCAAAGATCGACTCGGCGCTGCAGGCCGCAAAGAATGGCGTGAACACCGTGCACATCATCGATGGTCGGGTGCCACACGCGATGCTGCTGGAAGTGCTGACGGACCAAGCCTACGGCACGATGATCAGGTCGCACTGAGTCCCGTGAACAATTCCGATGCGCCCGAGCGGCTGCCCCAAACGGCACTGCTCGTCGTTGCACATGATCGGCTTAGCCCGAGATGCGGCTTCAGGTTGCTGCAAGATCGGCGCAGTTTGGCTGGCTTGCCCGGTCTCGCCGGATTCATTCAAAGGCTCTGAGTTGGCCGCTTCAAGCCGGCGGGTTTGGCTCTTCGACCTTGACAACACACTGCACGACGCCAGTCATGCAGCGTTCGGGCCCACCAACGCGGCGATGAACGAGTACATCGTCGAGCACCTCGGCCTCACACACGCTGCAGCCGCCGAACTGCGCCAGCACTACTGGCACCACTACGGCGCCACCCTTCTAGGCTTGGTGCGACACCACGGCGTGAAGGCGAGCCATTTCCTTGACGAGACACACCGGCTGCCCGGTCTGGAGGCGCGCCTGCGCACCAGCGCGCACGACCGCGCGGCGATCCGGCAGTTGCGCGGCCGCAAGTTCATTTTGACCAATGCGCCGAGGGCGTATGCGCTGCGGGTGCTGAACACGCTGCGTCTGGCCGACTGTTTCGACGGCGTGATCAGCGTTGAAGACATGCACATGTTCGGCAGCCTGCGCCCCAAGCCCGATGCGCGCATGTTCAAACGCGTCGCGGCTCGGCTCAAGGCGCGCACCAGCGACTGCGTGCTGGTCGAAGACGTGCTCGAGAACCAGAAGGTCGCGTTCGGCCTCGGCATGCAAACCGCGTGGATGCAGCGTTATCTCGAAGGCCGCTACCGCGGCAAGCCTGGATCGGCGCGCGGCAATAACAGCGTCACGAAGTCTGTGAACAGTGGCACTAAACACCGGGAAGTTGGCGTTCACCATTGCCCAAGCCCAGCATATGTCTGTGCGAAAATTAAATCGATCAAGACGTTGCGTTCGCTCTAAAAACATACCGGGCGGGCACGCTGTAAATGACCCAGACCACCGACCCGACCGCCGATAGCTCGGATGCGTTCGACAAGAGCGCTGCAGCCGCCGCCGCGGCCGCCGCCTCGGCGCTGGTTTCGCCCCTTGCCTCTGACGGGCCTTTGGTGCGCAAGCGCCCCAAACCCGGAGAGCGCCGCGTGCAAATTCTGCATACGCTTGCCGACATGCTTGAGCAGCCCGGCGCTGAGCGGGTGACCACCGCGGCGCTGGCCGCGAAGCTCGATGTGTCCGAAGCCGCCCTCTACCGCCACTTCGCCAGCAAAGCGCAGATGTTCGAAGGCCTGATCGAATTCATCGAGCAGAGCGTTTTTTCGCTTGTCAACCAGATCAGTGAACGCGAGACGAGTGCGACCGTGCAGGTGCAGAAGATCGTTACGCTGCTGCTGCAGTTCGGCGAGAAGAACCCGGGCATGACCCGTGTGATGGTTGGCGATGCACTCGTGTTCGAGAACGACCGCTTGTTGATACGCATGAACCAGTTCTTTGACCGCGTCGAATCGCTGTTGCGGCAGAGCCTTCGCCATGCGGCGGAGGCGGGCGGCTCGACCACGCCGACGGTCGATTCAAACGCGCAGGCCTCGATCCTCACGGCGTTCGCGGTCGGGCGGCTCCACCGCTTCGCCCGCTCCGGCTTCAAGCGCAGCCCGACCGAACACCTCGACGTGGCGCTGCGTTTGCTCGTTGGCTGAGGTCGCGCCGGACGGCGCCTTCAACCGGAACGACACCATCTCGATCAGCGTCGGCGGTCAGCCTTTGTGCTTGCTGCCGGAAAAAGCTGGATTTCTTCCGCAAACGTCGACGCTGCTCATCGCCGACGCGCACATCGGCAAGGCCTTGAGCTTTCGCAAACTCGGCGTGCCAGTGCCACACGGCACCACGGCCGAAACACTGGCCCTGCTGAGCGCGCTGGTTGATCGCTGGAGCGCGAAGCGCATCGTCTTTCTCGGCGACTTCCTGCACTCGGCGCGATCACATGGCCCGACGACGATGAACACCCTGTCGATGTGGCGCGAAGCGCATGCTGCGCTTGAACTCACCCTGGTGCGTGGCAACCACGACGACCATGCTGGCGATCCACCGGCGCACCTGGGAATAGAAGCGGTGAACGAACCGCTGATGCACGGCGATCTCGCGCTCTGTCACCACCCGGTGGCGCGAGCGCCGGCCTACGTGCTGTCCGGTCATTTGCACCCCGGCGTGAATCTGAGTGGTCGCGCAAACGACCGTGTTCGTCTGCCGTGTTTCTGGTTCGGTGCGAACGTGGGAGTGCTGCCGGCGTTCGGCGCCTTCACTGGCCTGCACACGATCCGAGCGGCGACCGATGATCGTGTTTTCGTGGCCGCCGACGGGCGTGTGATTGAGTTGGGCGCGGCCCGGTCGTGAAGTGCCGGTCGTGAAGCACACCGCCGCTACACTGCCGCCTCGTTTCAATACCCGCGCGCGCTGAATTCCATGTCCACGCCCACCGATTCCCTGATGCGACTCGTCGACCGTGCCGAAGCGCTTCTGGCGCGCCTAGAAGCCGTGTTGCCACATGGGCTCACGGCGCCCGACTGGGCTGCGTCTATCGCGTTTCGCTACCGCAAGCGCGGCGGTTCGGGTCTGATCGAGCCAGTGCGCCACGTCGCGCCGATCCGGCTCAGCGCGCTGGTCGAAGTTGGCCCGCAAAAAGAGCGCCTGCTGCGCAACACCGAGCAGTTCGTTGCCGGCTTCGGCGCCAACAACGTGCTGCTGACGGGCGCCCGCGGCACCGGCAAAAGCTCGCTGATCAAAGCCTGCTTGAACGAATTCAGCGGGCGCGGCCTGCGCCTGATTGAAGTCGACAAGACCGACCTGGTCGACCTGCCCGACATCGTCGACCTCGTGGCCGAAAGGCCTGAGCGTTTCATCGTCTTCTGCGATGACCTGAGCTTTGACGAAGGCGAACCCGGATACAAGGCGCTGAAGTCAATCCTCGACGGTTCGATTTCGCAGGCCTCGGACAATGTGCTGATCTACGCCACAAGCAACCGCCGCCACCTGCTGCCGGAGTACATGAAAGAGAACCTCACGTACAAACATCTGGACAACGGCGAAGTGCACCCCGGCGAGGCGGTCGAAGAGAAGGTGTCCCTGAGCGAACGTTTCGGCCTTTGGGTCAGCTTCTACCCCTTCAGCCAGGACGAATACCTGGCCATCGCGGCGCAATGGTTGCGCGGTTTTGGGGTCGACGAAGCCGCGATCACGGCCGCGCGGCAAGAGAGCCTGGTCTGGGCGCTGGAGCGTGGCTCGCGCTCGGGCCGTGTGGCGTACCAGTTCGCGAAGGACTACTCCGGAAGGCATCACGCTTGAGCGCTCCTGAAGAGCTCGAGCCGGCCAACATGCAAGGGCAGGAGCAGCGCCGCCCGGTCGACGTCGCGGTAGGGGTCTTGATCGACCCCGAGGGCCGTTTCCTGCTCACCTCTCGTCCCGCCGGCAAGGTCTTCGCCGGTTACTGGGAGTTCCCCGGCGGCAAGCTCGAAGCGGGCGAGACTGTCGAGCAGGCACTGCGGCGCGAGCTGCATGAAGAAATCGGCATTCACATCGGCGCAGTGCTGCCGTGGAAAGTTGAGCTGATGGACTACCCGCACGCGCGCGTGCGGCTGCACTTTTGCAAGGTCTACGAATGGCATGGCGTCTTCGAGATGCGCGAGCGCCAAACGATGGCCTGGCAGTCGCTGCCGGTCACGGTGTCGCCTGTCTTGCCGGGCACGCTGCCGGTGCTGGCTTGGTTCGCCGAAGAGCGCGGCTTTTCAGGCGCCACGCACTCGGTGCCATGACGCGGCCGCTACACTGGTCGCCATGAATTGGCTCGATCAAGTGAAGTGGGACAGTCGCGGTCTTGTGCCTGTGATCGCGCAGGAATTGGGCAGCAACGATGTGTTGATGTTCGCCTTCATGAACCGCGAAGCCCTGGCCAAGACCGTCGAGCTGGGCGAGGCGGTGTACTTCAGCCGCTCGCGCCAGCGCCTGTGGCACAAGGGCGAGGAAAGCGGTCACATCCAGAAAGTGCACGAGCTGCGCCTAGACTGCGACAACGACGTGGTGCTGCTCAAGGTTGAACAGCTCGGGCACGTGCCCGGCATTGCCTGCCACACCGGCCGACACGCGTGTTTCTTCCAGCGACTGAAAGACGGCGAATGGGAAATCGTGGATGCGGTCTTGAAAGACCCGGAGCACATCTACAAATGACCTCGACATCAAGCAACGACACGCTGGCTCGGCTCGCGGCGGTGATCGCATTGCGCAAGGCCGGCGACCCCAACAAGAGTTACGTTGCGCGGCTCTTTCAAAAAGGGCCCGACGCGATTTTGAAGAAGATCGGCGAAGAAGCGACCGAGGTGGTCATGGCCTGCAAGGACGGCGTTCCCGAAAAGATCGTCGGCGAAGTTGCCGACTTGTGGTTTCACACCCTGCTCGCGCTCGACGCCTACAGCCTCAAGCCGGCTGACGTGCTGGCCGAGCTGGAGCGCCGCGAAGGACAGTCTGGGCTGGAAGAGTTCGCACTGCGCAAGGCGGTGCTTCGTGACCAGGAGGGATCATGAGCGAGATCATCGAGAACGTGACACCGGCGCATGACAGGGAGCGCGAGAGCTCGCTTCGCACCGTGGGGCACATCAGCTATGCGCTGCACGCCATCGTGGCGGTGGGCGCGGTGGTGCCGGGCTTCCAGCCGGGGATTTTCTTGCTTGTCGTGGCGTTCATCCTCGACTTGGTCAAGCGCGCTGAAGCGCAAGGCACTTGGCAGGAATCGCACTTCAGTTGGCGCATTCGCAGCGTCCTGTGGGCCGGTGGCCTCTACCTTGCGACGAGCTGGCTGTGGCTGCTCCTGATAGCACCCGGCTGGATCGCCTGGGGCCTGATTTCGCTCTGGTTCCTCTACCGCGTGGTGCGTGGCTGGACGGCGCTGGGCGACCGGAAGGCGATGCCGGCATGAACCACGACCCCAATTGCATCTTCTGCAAGATCGTCGCCGGTCAGATCCCGGCGAAAAAGGTTTTGGAAGACGACGAACTTTTGGTGTTTCACGACATCGCGCCTTGGGCGCCTGTGCATGTGCTGGTGATCCCGAAAGAGCACGTCGCCACGATGTACGAGCTTGAAGGACACCACGCGCCGCTGCTGGGCCGCATGCTGTCGCTCGCGCCGAAGCTGATGCGTGAGTTGGGCGTGACGAACGGTTTCCGCACCCTGATCAACACCGGCGAAGACGGCCGCCAGGAAGTGCCGCATGTCCACATGCACGTCATGGGCGGGCCGCGGCCGTGGCTCAAAGGGTGAAGCGGCCGCTCGCCTAGAATTCCGACACTGTTCTCAGGAGAAAAATCATGGGCTCATTCAGCGTCTGGCATTGGCTGATCGTGTTGCTGATCGTGGTGCTCGTGTTCGGCACCAAGAAGCTGAAGAACATCGGCTCCGACCTGGGCGGCGCCGTTAAGGGCTTCAAAGACGGGGTGAAAGACGGTGGCGCCTCGGCCACTGATGCTTCAGCCGCCGCGCCGCAGCAGGTCGGCGCCAACAAGGTCAACGACGCCAACACGGTTGACGTGGAAGCCAAGACCAAGTCGTGAATCTTCCCGAGTGATTGACTTCGGCTTCGACAAGATTGCGCTGATCGGCGCGGTGGCGCTCATCGTCATCGGACCGGAAAAGCTGCCGCGCGTGGCGCGCACTGTTGGCCACTTCGTCGGCAAGGCGCAGCGTTACGTTGCCGACGTGAAAGCCGAGGTCAGTCGCTCTATCGAGCTCGAAGAGCTGAAGAAGATGAAGACCGAGTTCGAACACGCGGCGCGCAACGTCGAGCAGACGGTGTCAAACGAGATTCGCCAGACCACGAGCGGTCTTCAAGGCGCGTGGACGGCACCCGACACGATGTTGCCGTCTGACAGTGGTCAGCACGAAGGCTGGTCCCCGGCGCCGCCGCAATACAAACACCCGAAGAAGAACTGGCGCTTGAAGCGTGGTGCCACGCCGCAGTGGTACAAGCAGCGCGCCGGGGTACGGGGCCACGCGCAGTCGGGTGCGGCGCGGGTGGCACGCTTCCGCCCACGGCCCCTGGACTGATCCCCCCCCATGAGCAGCAACGACGGCAAGCCTGACGAAATGGCGGGCACCGAGCAGCCCTTTGTCTCGCATCTGGTGGAGCTGCGTGATCGGTTGGTGCGCGCGTCGATCGCTGTTGGCCTGTGTTTCGCCGCGCTTGCGCTGTGGCCCGGCCCGGCGGGCCTGTACGACCTGCTCGCGGCTCCGTTGGTGGCCCACCTGCCCAAGGGCTCAACGCTGATCGCCACCAGTGTGATCTCGCCCTTCATGGTGCCGATCAAGATCACGCTGATGGCCGCCTTCCTGTTGGCGCTGCCAGTGGTGCTCTACCAGGTCTGGGCTTTCGTGGCGCCGGGCTTGTACATGCACGAGAAAAAACTCGTGCTGCCGCTGGTCGTTTCCAGCACCTTGCTGTTCTTCCTGGGCGTGGCTTTTTGCTACTTCTTTGTGTTCGGACAGGTGTTCAAGTTCATCCAGGGCTTCGCGCCCAAGAGCATCACCGCGGCGCCAGACATCGAGGCTTACCTGAGTTTTGTGCTGACCATGTTCATCGCGTTCGGCGCGTCTTTCGAAGTGCCGGTGGTCGTGGTGGTGCTGGCCCGCATGGGTCTGGTGAGCATCGAAAAGCTCAAAGCGTTTCGCAGCTACTTCATCGTGTTGGCCTTCATCATCGCGGCGGTGCTCACACCGCCCGACGTGGTTTCACAGCTCGCGCTGGCCATCCCGATGGTGCTGCTGTACGAAGTGGGCATCTGGGCCGCCAAGATTTTCATCAAGCACACCCAGGCACCCACCGACGAGCCCCCTGCGGCCTGAAGTAAGCCTGCGAACAAATCCGACCCGTCCGCGCGGTCGGAGCCTTCTGCTCGGTTCGGATCGGTTCAGCGTTCAGGCACCGACCGCGGTGGGCGCTGAACCACCGTCACATGAACTTCGAGTGCCTCTTCGCCACGCTGCACGCCAATCGCCGCCAACTCTTTCGGCTTGAGCGCCGCTACGGCGTTGAGCAACTGCGGTGTGTTGAGCACCGGCTTGCCGGCGATCCTCACCACCACGTCGCCGGGGCGCAGGCCGCCGGCCGCGGCTGGGCCGCTTTGCACCACGCCGGTAATCAGCACGCCTTGTTTGATCGGCAGGTTCAGCGTCTGCGCGATCTCCGGCGTGAGGTCGCGCGGCTCCACACCGATCCAGCCGCGCGTGACTCGGCCGTCTTTGACCAGGCCCTCGAGCACCTGACGCGCGGTACTCACGGGAATGGCGAAGCCGATGCCCAGGCTGCCGCCTGTGCGGGAGTAGATCGCGGTGTTGATGCCGAGCAGGTTGCCCGCGGCGTCGACCAGCGCGCCGCCTGAATTGCCGGGGTTGATGGCGGCGTCGGTCTGGATGAAGTTCTCGAAGGTGTTGATGCCGAGCTGATTGCGCCCGAGCGCGCTGACGATGCCCGACGTCACCGTCTGCCCCACGCCGAACGGGTTACCGATGGCCAGCACCACGTCGCCGACCTGAAGCTGGTCGGCATCGCCAAACGAGATGGCCGGCAAGCGGTCGAGTTCGACCTTGAGCACCGCCACGTCAGATTCCGGGTCGGTGCCGACGATCTTCGCGCGGGCTTGGCGGCCGTCGGCGAGCATCACCTCGATGTCGTCGGCGCCTTCGATCACGTGGTTGTTCGTGATCAGGTAGCCCTCGCTGGAGACGATCACGCCCGAACCAAGGCCGACCTGAGGTTCTTGCCGCGACTGGCGCGAACGGTCACCGTAGAAGAAATGGAGGAAAGGTTCGTCGCTGCGCGAGTTGCGCGTGGGCGCCTTGCTCGCCGTGATGCTCACCACCGCAGGCGAAGCGCGCTTGGCGGCCGCGCTGTAACTGATCGCGGCGCCCCCGGCGGGCATGGCGACCGGCAACGCTTGCGTGGCGGGCAGCAACAAGACGTCGGGCGACAAGACAGCGGCCCGGCGCTGCACCCATTCAGGTTTCAGCGTGGCGACGACGAACACTACCGCCACGGCGACCGTAACGGCTTGCGAAAAAATCAGCCAAGTTTTGCGCATGGTGGCTCAAAGAATGAAGGCACGATTATCGGCTGACCGACATCCCGCGCGCGACCCTCCAATCTGCTTCGCTGGTGCCGGATGGCGCGCAACACTGCACCAGGCTGCCTGCGGCTGGCGACAATGGAGCCCATGACGACCACCTCAAAACTTCCGCTGGCCCTGACCCTGGGCGACGCCTGCGGCATCGGGCCCGAGATCATCGCCTTGCTGTTTCGTGGCGACGAGGCCGCAGGCTGCTTCGTGGTGGGCGACGTGGCGGTGATGCGCCGCGCGGCGCGGCTCACCGGCAGCATGCTCGCTGTGGCGCGTATCGATGAACCCGCCGACATCGGCAGCGTGCCGCCGAACTGCATCCCGGTTTTGCAGGTTGATGGCGTTGCGGCCGACCTGATGAACGCGCCGTTCGGGCAAGTCAATGCCCGAGCCGGCGCGGCCGCTGCGGCATTCATCAAACGCGCCGTGTGCCTCGCCCTGGCTGGTGAGGTCGGAGCAATCGTCACCGCACCGATTCACAAGGAAGCGCTGGCGGCGGCTGGTGTTCCGTACCCGGGCCACACCGAGATGCTGCAGGCATTGGCCGCTGACGGCGCCGATCCCGCACCAGTGCGCATGATGCTGGCCAACGGCGAGCTGCGCACGGTGCTCGTCACAGTCCATATGTCGCTGCGTCGGGCTCTGGATGCGGTCACCTTCGATGCGGTTCTGCAAACCTTGCGCATCGCGCACGCGAGTGCCGCGCGTTGGGGGCAGCAGCAGCCGCGCATTGCGGTGGCGGGCTTGAACCCGCATGCCGGCGAAGGCGGCATGTTTGGCGACGAAGAGTTGACGATCATCGGCCCGGCCATCGCGGCGGCACGTGCCGAAGGCATTGACGCGACCGGCCCGTTCGCACCCGACACGGTCTTTATGCGCGCCCGCAACGCACCCGGCCACCCGGGCGAGTTCGATATCGTGGTCGCGATGACGCATGACCAAGGGCTGATTCCGGTGAAATACCTCGGCGTGGAGCACGGCGTGAACATCACGCTGGGCCTGCCTTTCGTTCGCACCAGCCCCGACCATGGCACCGCGTTTGACATTGCTGGCACTGGTCGGGCCGACCCGTCGAGCATGCTTGCGGCGCTGCGCATGGCGCGCCGGCTCTCGGGCGCCTGACGCCGGTCATGGCGGGTCTTAAAGCGGATCGGGTGACGACACCGGGTTCTCCAAGCAAGTTGTGCACTCGGGCGGTGGTACGTGTCTAAGGAACGGGCGGATGACAAGCCGCTGCGCACCGAAGCCGGTGCTCCCAAAGACACGGCTTTCGCCACGATGCCGGTGTTGCCTGCACGCAAACGCACGGCGGTGCTTGCGACGCCGAAAACTAGGGCTTGTGGTTGGCGCCCCGCGGCGGGGCAGTGAACAGCTTGGCCGCGCGTCCCTTCAATTCCAGCAGCTCGCTCGGGGTGACAGAGTACGTGCCCGACATCACGTCCACCTCGACGCGGAATTCCACGTCTTTGGTTCCATTGCTCAGCGTACCTGAGGTGAACTCGTAGCTCTCGTCTTCGGCCGGCAAGCCCTGCGCTTCTTTGTCGTAGTCTTCATGGACCACGTTGCGGATTTCGCCGCTGGCCAAATCGAGCATGCCGGTGGACTGAATGACGGACTCGGTGAGTTCGTCGTGAATGATGATGGGCAGCTTCAAGTCCACGGCGGGCTCCTCGACGCACGAAGCGGCGTCGTTGGGGTGCGATTCTAGGAGGCTGTCGTGCCGCAGCACCTCACGCGTTGCTGGTCGCCCGCACTTCCTCAATCGTCGTCACGCCCGCCAGCACCTTGTCGATGCCGTCGTGGCGCAGCGTTCGCATGCCGCTCGCCACGGCGCTGTGCTGCAGCGCTTCGGCGCGTGCGCCGGTCTGGATCAGGTGGCGCAGCTCGCGCGAGACAACCATCATCTCGTGCAGCCCCGCGCGGCCCTTGAATCCGGTGTCGCTGCAGGTGGCGCAACCGGGTGCCGAGTGCCACATCAGCCTGCCGTCGCGGCTGTTGTTCTTGACCCAGCCTTGCAGCACCGCTTCGCGACTGACCGGCGGCTCCGTGCCGAAAGCGTGCATGTAGTCGTTTAGCAGTTCGTCGACCTCTTCACCCGTGGCGGGTCGACTTTTGCGGCACTCGCTGCACAGGCGGCGCACCAGGCGCTGCGCCAGCACCGCGAGCAGCGAGTCTCCAAAGTTGAACGGGTCCAGGCCCATGTCGAGCAGGCGCGTCACGGTCTCGGGTGCGCTGTTGGTGTGCAGCGTGCTCATCACGAGGTGTCCTGTGAGCGAGGCTTCGACCGCCATGCCCGCGGTCTCCGAGTCGCGGATTTCACCGACCATGATCACGTCCGGGTCGGCCCGCAAAAAGGCGCGCAGTGCTTTTGCGAAAGTCCAGTCGATTTTCGGGTTGACCTGCACCTGGCGCAATCCCGGCTGGGTGATTTCGACCGGGTCTTCGGCGGTCCAAATCTTGCGCTCGGGCACATTGATGTAGCTCAGCGCCGAATGCAGCGTCGTGGTCTTTCCAGATCCGGTCGGGCCTACACACAGCACCAGGCCGTAGGGCCGCTCGATCGCCTGCTTCAACCACGCGAGGTTGTTGACTGACAAGCCAAGTCGGTCGAGCGGCAGTGGCTTGGCCGAAGCCAATATGCGCATCACCACGTCTTCAAGCCCGTTGTTCGTGGGGATCGTGGCAACGCGCAGTTCGAGCTTGTGCTGGGCCGAGAATTTGGCGAAGTTGATCTTGCCGTCTTGCGGCTTGCGGCGCTCAGCAATGTCGAGGTCGCACATGATCTTCACGCGTGCGATCAGCGCACTGCGGTAGTTCGAGGGCAGCTCCAGGTAGGTGCGCATCTGCCCGTCTTTGCGGAAGCGCACGCGAATCTTCTCGCGGCCAGGGTAGCTTTCAATGTGGATGTCCGAGACGCCTTCGGTGTGCGCTTCGATGATCATGTTGTTGATCAGGCGCACCAGCGAGTTGTCTGACTGCTCGATCGGCCTGTCCTCATCGGCGCTGCCGCGTTCTTTGCCCTCTTTTTCGAGCGACTCGACCAGCTTTTCGGTGTCCTGCAGATCGAAGTTGATCGGCACCGAAGCGTCGTCGAAGGATCGCACGCCAGACGTGATGGCACCGATCTTCTCGTAAGCGGCGTACAACACAGCGTCCAGCGAGTGACCGTGCGCGAGCACCGGCACCACTTTCATCTGCGCGCTGAATTCGATCTCTTCGACGATGCTGCGCCGGCGTACAGGGTCGTCGAGCGCGATGACAAGGCGGCCATCTCGCACCAGCAGCGGCACCACCGCCAGTCGAACTGCCAGGGAGTAGGGCAGGGCGCGCAGCGCATCGGCTTCTATGGGGAAGGTGTCGATGTCGACCAGCGGGTACCCCATCTTGCGGGCCAGCGCCACCTGCAGATCTTCGCGCGAGACCACGCGCATGCGCACCAGCAGTTCGCCGAGCGCCACGCTGCGGTCGTTCTTTTGCTGTGCCAGCGCTTCTTGCAACTGCGCGTCTGTGATGAGCCCCAGAGAGAGCAGCGCTTCGCCGATTCGAACCATCGGCATTCTGCTCTGGCGTTCAATGGCTTCGATGAGCTGCTCTGGCAACACGATATGCTGCGCGACCAAAAGCTCGCCGAGCTTTTGCTGGCGCAGGTCGTGCTGTGCGCCCACCACCTGCGTGATTTGCGCCTGGGTTGCGCTTTGCTGCTCAACCAGCAGCTCGCCAATGCGTAGTCCTACCTCGAAGCTGACAAACGCGCTGCGCGGAATGAACTGGCGAGTGACGCTGCCATCTTCGCCGCTGCAGGGCGGAAACAGGAACAGGCCGACGCTGCTTTCCACGTGGCCCATGGTCTCGCCGCTCAGCTCGCCGCCGGCCACCAGCTTGATGCGGAAGCTCGAAATCGCACGGTGTGCCAACAGCAAGGCGTGGGGGTCGTCGGCCCGGGGTGCGGTCGGTTTGATCGGCGTCGTCAGCGCAATGGCGCGGAACTGCTCAAAGCGCAGCGGCAGTGTGGTTCGGGCTGGCGGCACCTGCACATGGGCGACCTGTTCTTCGGGCACGAAGAAGGTCAGCCTGCCCTTCGTGCGGGTGTTGTTTAGGCCAACGATCTCGCAGGGCAGCGGGTCAGTCTGCGGTGCGGCAGAAGGGTAGCTTGCAAAGGGCGGCATGGGCCAGCAGAAGGCGTCGCGGTTGGCCTTTTCCGAAGCGGCGGCGTGCCGCTCGAGTGCCCCGTTGGCTGGCTTGGGATCCAAGTTCCATTCGAGCGGACTCAACATGTCTGCCATCTCAAAACTCCTTCCACGGGGTCGCTCGAAGGGGCTGAAGTTGCCCCTCAACCAGCTCCATTTTTACGCTGGCATCGTGCCCCCGGCGCGGGCTGCATGATGCGGCGAAAACCGGGGTGGTGACCGCCCAGTTCGTCAGTTTTTAATCTGTGTCGGCAGAAACGTCACGATCTGCGGGTAGCCAGCGATCAGCACCTCCCTGCCGGGCATCAGCAGGAAAAACGGCAACGCTGTGTGCGCGATGTAGTTGATGCAGGTCCGGGTCATCCCCTGCATCACGACTCGGAGGTTGTAATGGCGGTTGACGTGGGGTCTTAAAAAGGCACAGAGCGTGCCGATCATGCGGCGATCGCCGTGTGCCGGAATGCTTGCTGTCTAGAGGTGTTGCCGATAAGGTGTGATTAACGCCTCAACGTTTTAGGTGAAATTCCGCATGTCGAACAACGCGCCCGCACTCCTCTCTGCCCGTCGCACCAAGGAAGTGTTCTACAGCCCCACCCCGGCCCGTGAGGCGACAGTGCAGAACTGCCGTGAGGTGCGCGAGACTTGCCTGATGGACAGCCTGGTCGTCGGGCGCAACCCCGACATCGGCGATATGGCGCGCTTGCTGCGCACTGAAAGCCTCAGATGAGTCCCACCCAAGACAAACGCTGGCAGTTCTGGATCGACCGCGGTGGCACCTTCACCGATCTGGTCGGCAAGCGGCCCGACGGGTCGCTCGTCACGCACAAGTTGCTGTCGGAAAATCCCGAGCAATACCGCGACGCGGCGGTCGCCGGCATCCGCCACCTTCTCGGGCTCAAGCCTGGCGAGCCGATCACGCCCGAGCAGGTCGAGTGCGTGAAGATGGGAACCACGGTTGCGACCAATGCGCTGCTCGAACGCAAGGGTGAGCCAACGTTGCTGGTCACGACCAAGGGCTTCAGAGATGCCTTGCGCATCGGCTACCAGGAAAGGCCGCGCATTTTTGATCGCCACATCGTGCTGCCCGAGCTGTTGTACAGCCGCGTGATCGAAGCGGCTGAGCGTGTCGGCGCGTACGGCGAGGTGGTGCAGCCGCTCGACGAACCGCACTTGCGCGAGCGCCTGTGGGCCGCGTTCGACGCCGGCCTGCGCAGCGCGGCCATCGTCTTCATGCACGGCTACCGCTACCCGGCGCACGAGCTCGCGGCGCAGCGCTTGGCCGAAGAAGCCGGCTTCACGCAAGTCAGCGTGTCGCACCGGGTGAGCCCGCTGATGAAGCTGGTAGGGCGCGGCGACACGACAGTGGTCGACGCCTACCTGTCGCCGATCCTGCGGCGCTACGTCGAGCAGGTGGCGGGTGAGATGCCGGGCGTGAAAATCTTCTTTATGCAGTCTTCCGGTGGACTGGCCGACGCGCACGCTTTCCAGGGCAAGGATGCGATCCTGTCTGGCCCGGCGGGCGGCATCGTTGGCATGGTGCGTACTGCCCAACTTGCCAAGGACGATCTGGGATCGCAGAAGGTCATTGGCTTTGACATGGGCGGCACGTCCACCGACGTAAGCCACTACGCCGGCGAGTTCGAGCGAGCGTTCGAAACCCAGGTCGCAGGCGTGCGCATGCGCGCGCCGATGATGAGCATCCACACGGTCGCGGCGGGTGGGGGCTCGGTGCTGGGTTTCGACGGCTCGCGCTTTCGCGTCGGGCCGCAGAGCGCGGGCGCGAACCCCGGTCCGGCTTGCTACAGGCGTGGCGGGCCGCTGGCCGTGACCGATGCGAACGTGATGGTGGGCAAGATCCATCCGGGGCACTTTCCGAAGGTGTTCGGGCCGTTGGCCAACGAAGTGCTTGACCGCGATGTCGTGGAGCAGAAGTTCACCGCGCTGGCGGCCGACATCGAGCGCGCGACGGGCGTCAACCGATCACCGGAAGAAGTGGCCGACGGATTCATCGACATCGCCGTGGGTGCGATGGCCAACGCGATCAAGAAAATCTCGGTCGCGCGCGGCTACGACGTCACGCGCTACACGCTTCAGTGTTTTGGCGGTGCCGGTGGCCAGCACGCCTGCCGTGTGGCCGATGCGCTTGGCATGAACCGTGTTTTTGCACACCCTCTCGGTGGTGTTCTCTCGGCCTACGGCATGGGCTTGGCCGACCAAAGCGTGATGCGCGAGGCTGCGATCGAGCAAGCGTTGGCGACCGCACTCGAAGTGGTCACGCAGCGCTTGGACTCACTCGCCGCCGAGGCCAGCGAAGAGCTGGCGCGTCAGGGCTCAAGCGGCGGGCGGCTGCACGTGCATCGGCGTGTACATGTGCGCTACGAAGGCACCGACTCGGCGCTCGTCGTGCCCTTCGGCAGCACGGCCGAGATCCAACTGGCGTTCGAAGCGGCCTACCAACAGCGTTTCGCTTTTCTGATGAGCGAACGCCAACTGATCGTCGAAGCCGTGTCGGTCGAAGCGGTGGCCGAAGGCGACGTGTCCACCGAAGCCCGGCACGCGCTCGGTGCGGCTGAACCTGCGCCGGCCACCGACACCGTGCGCATGTTCAGCTGCGGGCGCTGGTGGGACGCGGCGCTCGTGGTGCGCGAAAGCACGCGGCCCGGACATGTGATCGACGGCCCCGCGATCATTGCCGAGAAGAACGCAACGACCGTGGTCGAACCCGGCTGGCAAGCCCGCGTGACAGCGCTCGATCACCTGGTGCTCGACCGCGTGCAGCCGCGCGAGAAGCAAAGCGCGATCGGCACCACGGTTGATCCGGTGATGCTCGAAGTCTTCAATAACCTGTTCATGAACATCGCCGAGCAGATGGGGCTGCAGCTGCAGAACACCGCCTACTCGGTGAACATCAAGGAGCGGCTCGACTTCTCTTGCGCGCTGTTCGACGCAAGCGGCAACCTGATCGCCAACGCGCCGCACATGCCGGTGCACCTGGGCTCGATGAGCGAGTCGATCAAGACCGTGGTCGCACGCAATGCTGGCCGTATGCGGCCGGGCGACGTGTACGTGCTGAACGACCCTTACCACGGCGGTACGCACCTTCCCGACGTGACGGTTGTGACGCCGGTGTACCTGAACACTTCCTATCCCTTGGAGGGGGAGGGCTCGGTACGGGGAGGGAGCGACGACAGCGCGCTACGCGGGCCCACGTTCTACGTTGGATCGCGCGGTCATCATGCCGACATCGGTGGCGTGACGCCGGGTTCAATGCCGCCCTTTTCAACCCGCATCGAAGAAGAGGGCGTGCAAATCGACAACGTAAAGCTGGTCGACCAGGGCGAGCTGCGAGAGCAGGAGCTGCTCACGCTGCTCACCAGCGGCACCTACCCGTCGCGCAACCCGCATCAAAACATGGGCGACCTGAAAGCGCAGATTGCAGCCAACCAAAAAGGCGTGCAGGAACTCGGCAGAATGGTTGCGCAGTTTGGCCTCGACGTGGTGCGAGCCTATATGCAGCACGTGCAGGACAACGCCGAAGAGTCGGTGCGCCGCGTGATCACGAAGCTGAAAGACGGTGCCTTCACGCTGCCGCTCGACAACGGCGCGCAAATCAGCGTGGCGATCCGCGTCAACGCAGCAGCGCGCTCGGCACAAGTCGATTTCACCGGCACCTCGGCGCAGCTTGTCAACAACTTCAACGCGCCGACCGCGGTCTGCATGGCCGCGGTTCTGTACGTGTTCCGCACGCTGGTGAACGACGATATTCCGCTCAATGCCGGGTGCCTGAAGCCGCTTGAGGTCATCATCCCCGAGGGCTCGATGCTGAATCCGCGCCCGCCGGCATCGGTGGTGGCGGGCAACGTAGAGACTTCCACCTGCATCACCAACGCGCTCTACGGCGCGCTCGGCGTCATGGCCGCCGGGCAGTGCACGATGAACAACTTTACTTTCGGCAACGAGCGCTACCAGTACTACGAAACGATTTCCGGTGGCAGCGGCGCAGGTCCGGATTTCGACGGCACTTCGGTTGTGCAGACCCACATGACCAACTCGCGCCTCACCGACCCCGAGGTGTTGGAATTCAGATTCCCGGTGCGGCTCGAAAGCTACGCCATTCGTGCTGGATCGGGCGGTGCCGGTCAGCACAAGGGTGGAGACGGAGGCGTGCGTCGGGTGCGCTTCCTGGAGCCGATGACAGCGTCGATCTTGTCCAACGGCCGCCTCGCCGGCGCCTTCGGGCTTGCCGGCGGCGCGGCCGGTTGGCCGGGCATCAACCGGGTCGAGCGGTCCGACGGCCGACGCGAGGCGCTCGGCCACATCGGCTCGGTCGAAATGCAGCCCGGCGATGTCTTCGTGATTGAAACTCCGGGCGGCGGGGGTTACGGAGAACCTCCCCCCTGACGCTTAAAACCGCGCCACCATGATGTAAGAATAGTTCCCGTGTGTTGACACATGCTAGCTGCCGATCAAACTGATTAATCCGTTCGATAAGCGCTCGCTCAATCCCCTCTAACTTTGTTACCAGGAGAACCTAATGAACCAACGCCTTATCGTTTCCAGCGCCCTCGCTTCTGTGCTCGCCATGGGCCTGCTCGGCACCGCTCACGCCTCGGATGACGCTGCCAAGGAAAAATGCTACGGTATCGCCAAGGCCGGCTCTAACGACTGCGCCAACCTTTCCGGCTCGCACTCGTGCGCCGGCCAATCGAAGAACGCGCTGGCGGTTGACGAGTGGAACTACGTCGCCAAGGGCACTTGCGCCAAATTGGGTGGCAAGAGCGCCGACGAAGCCAAGGTGGCGATGAAGAAGTGATTTAAGTTGGCCGGCCAGTCTGCCCGGGCTGGCGCAGGCATCGGCCTGCGCCAACCGCATTACGCCGAACTGTTCGGCGCCCCGCCGCCGCTCGGCTTCGTGGAAGTTCATTCTGAGAACTTCTTCGCCGACGGCGGCGCGGCGTTGGCGGTTCTGCATCAGGCCCGCGAGCTGTACCCGGTGAGCCTGCATGGGGTGGGGCTGGCTCTAGGCTCTGCTGCGGGCCTTGACCCGTGGCATCTCGACCGGCTCGCTCGTCTCGCCGAGCGCATTGAGCCGGTTCGCGTCTCAGACCATTCCTGTTTTGCACGGGCTGCGCTCTTGCCCGGCCAAACAGTCGTGCACGCCAACGATTTACTGCCGATCGCATTCACAGAAGAAGCGCTGACCATCATGGTCGGCAACGTCAGCCGCGTGCAAGAGCGCTTGCGCAGGCCGATGTTGGTAGAGAACTTGTCTTCTTACCTGTCGTTCGCCGACGACTCAATGAGCGAGCCGGAGTTTTTCGCGCGGCTTTGCCGTCGTGCAGGCTGCGGCATGCTGCTGGACGTGAACAACCTGATGGTCAATGCGCTCAACGTGCTCAACCCAGGTGCACAAGACCCGCTCAAGGCGTGTTGTACGTTTATCGACGCGCTGCCGCAAGGCATCGTCGGCGAGATCCACTTGGCCGGTTATCGGCAAACCGAAGAAATCGTCATCGACGACCACGGCAGTCGCGTCCGGCCGGAGGTTTGGCGCGTCTATGAGCATGCGCTCAGGCGCTTTGGCACCGTGCCAACCTTGGTGGAGTGGGATACCGAGCTCCCGTCGCTCAACGTGTTGCTGGGCGAAGCCACGCAGGCCAACGCGCTGATGGCTCAGGTCGAAGCCGCATGAGCGAAGCGCATCGCCAGCAAACATTGCTGGCGGCAATTTCAGGGCTGGCCGCGCCCTCTTCGATTCGCGAACCGCAGGCACGTGCGGCGCGTGGCTTGCAGGCTTACCGCGCCAACGCACAGGCACTGGCCGAGCGAGCCCTGAGCGCCGTGTTTGCCACTGTGCAGCCGATGGTCGGCGAAGAGAACTTCCAGCATCTGGCCTGCGAATTTTGGCAAGCCTGCCCACCCTCGTGTGGTGACGTCGGAGAGTGGGGAGACTTGTTCCCAGAGTGGCTGCAAGCGCATGCAGCGATGGCCCCATGGCCCTGGCTCGGCGACTGCGCACGGCTCGATCTGGCAATACACCACAACGAACGTGCCGCCGATGCAGTGCTTGACGCAGCGTCGCTCGCGCTGCTCGGCTCGAACGACCCGGCCGGAATGCGCATCGTGCTGATGCCGGGCACTGCTTTGCTGCGATCCATCTGGCCGATTGCCACCATCCACGCCGCCCACCAGGTTGTGGGCAGCGAGAGCGAAACCGCGCTTGCGGCTGTGCGCGCGGCACTCGCCGAAAAGCGTGGCGAGCAGGTGCTGGTGGTGCGCAAGGGTTGGCGCGCGGTGCTGCACCCGCTCGACCCTGCGCAGGCCGAGTGGGCAGCCAACTTGCTGGGCGGCGCGAGCTTGGATGCTGCTCTCGAATGTGCCGGCGAACACTTTGACTTTGCCGCGTGGCTCGGTACCGCGCTGCGCGAGCAGTGGCTGCAGGCGGTGGAGATTTCTGTCGCTTGAAGCGGCGCAGGCGTCGGCGCAGATCGGTAATTTCGCCTTGGCGCGCCTGGGTCAGGTGACCGTCGTTTGAACCGTGCTGCTTGCTTGCATAGAACACTACTGGAGCCCCCCAGGTCAACGCGCAAAATGCCCACAAGTGCCACGATGACTGCAGTGCGCGTCGGGGTCGCACCGGCCTACTGGCGGGACTTCACCAGCACCTGAGCCCCAGTACAGCCTTCGATGTTGAGCGTGCGGCCGTATACCGACTGCATCGTCTTGAGGGTCGACTATTGAGCCGCCGAGCCTGCGTTGCCGAGAGTGTGAAAGATGCCGAGCGCCGACCCGACTAAGCCAGCAAGAAACTCATCGGAGCCAACAGCTCCACCAGGACCTTGACCATGGCAATCGACCATTCGACCTCGCTGCTCTCTCGCCTCTGGTTGCTCGCAGAACGGCTCGCAGAGCTCGGCTGGTTGCAGCCGGCGGCCCAGCTCGCGGCGCGATGCTACGTGGCCTCGGTGTTCTTCAGCTCCGGCCTCACCAAGTTGCGCGACTGGGACACCACCCTCGCGCTGTTCGCCGATGAGTATCACGTGCCGCTGCTCAGCCCCACCCTGGCTGCCTGGCTCGGCACTGGCGGCGAGTTGGTGCTGCCGGTGCTGCTCGTTTTGGGACTGTTCGGCCGATTCGCCGCGCTCGGCCTCTCGGTCATGAACGTGGTGGCGGTGCTGAGCTTGATGGACGTTCCCGACGCTGCCCTCATGGGCCATGAGTTTTGGGGCAGCCTGCTGCTCGCGCTGCTGCTGTGGGGTCCGGGCCGCTGGTCGCTCGACCGATTCGTGATCCCGGCCCTGCGGTCCCGCGTGTGTGGCCAGCGGGCCTTGCCGCAATCGCCCCGCTTTGTGCCGGGTGAACCGTCGCGTCGCTGACGAGTACGTGGCGGCCGCCGCGCCGCCATGCGCGCGTGGCGGCGATATGAAGCAGAATCGCCCGATGAAATGGTTCACGTTCTTCGCTCTAGCTGGTGCTTTCGCGGCCGCACACGCCGAGACGCCGCTCCCTATCGGCTTGCCCGGCGCCGCACCACCCGAGCCCTGGCACTTGGCCGGCCTGCCCAAGCAGAGCAAACCTTTCACCACCTTCGCGGTCGTCGACCTCGATGGGCGGCGCTCGCTGCGCATCGAGGCTGACAGTTCCTACGGCAACCTCGTGTACCCGCTGCAACCCGCTCGTGCGGTCGCGCGCCTGAGCTGGCAATGGCGTGCCGAAGAGTTGATCCAAGCTGACGACCTGCGCACCAAGGCCGGCGACGACACTGCGCTGAAGGTCTGCGTATTCTTCGACCTGCCGCTCGACAAGGTGCCGTTCGTTGAGCGGCAGTTGTTGCGCGTCGTGAGCAGCCAGTCGAGTGAACCCTTGCCGAGCGCGACCGTGTGCTACGTGTGGGACGCGCACCTGCCGATCGGCACTGCCATTCCCAACGCCTTCACAAAACGGGTGCGCTACAAGGTCCTTGAAAGCGGGCCTACGCGCCTGCACCAGTGGACGGCTGAGCGTCGCAACCTCGCGGCCGACTTCATCGAACTGTTCGGCGACGAGAGCAAAGAGGTGCCGCTGGTGACTGGCGTGGCGGTGGGCGCCGACGCCGACAATACCCACGGCCACAGCCTGGCGCACGTGGCCGACTTGGTGCTCGAGCCTTGATAGAGACGGTGGCCTTGAGTGCCCCAGATGTTGCGCGGCTTGTAGCACCGTAGCGCTGACCGCTCGCCCTCGTTCCGGCCAGCTTCGTCCTTCATTCGCGCCGCTTGAAGTCGATCTCGAACGGCCCTGGCACGCGGCCATCGGTGTCGCGCGGCAGGATTTCGGTACGCTCTATCGCCCGCAAAACCGCGTCGTCCCACGACTTCACGCCACTGCTCTTCACGAGGCGTTTGCCAATAATGGTGCCATCGGGTGCCAGCCGCACTTCCACGGTGGCAACGGGCGAGCCGTCGATCACATCGGTGAACACGATGTTGGGTTTGATGCGCGCCATGATGCGGCCGGCGTAGCTCGCTGACGGGCCGCTGGTGCGTGCGGCTGTGCCGGTGGCCGTGGCGCCGCCGGTGGCAGCGGCCTGGCCCAGCATGCGCTGCAGGTTGGCTTCGCGCGCGATCGCGAGTTTGTCTGCTTCCACGCGGTCTTTGTCGGCCTGCTGCTTTTTCTTCGCCTGCTCGATTCGCTGCTGGGCGCGCTCGCCTTCTTCGCGCGCCGCTTTGTCGCGTTTGGCCTTTTCCCGTTCGGCCTTGTCGCGTTCGGATTGCGCCTGCTTCGCTTTCTCGCGCTTGGCCTGCTCGATGGCGATTTGCGGGTCGGGCTCCGGCGCACGCGCCGGCGGCGCTTTGGCGACCGCCTCGGGGCGCTTTGGCTCTGGTGGTGCCTGCGCGGGTGGTGGTGCCACCGCGCGTGGTGCTTCGAACTGCGGCAAGGCTGACCACAACTCGGCTTGCACGCCTTCAGGTTCGCGGCTGCGCCAGTTCACGCCGAAAGCAAGTGCAACGATCAACAGCGCGTGCGCCAACAACGCCAGGCCCAGGCCGGGGGCCATGCCACGCGGCTGGCGCGGCATGAAGGGGTCGCGGGGAACTGTGGCGCTCATCGACACGCTCCGAGCGGCCCGAAGCAGGCTGAGCGCCCCTTCGGGATGCATGCGCGAAGCGACGTGGGCTCAGACACCGATTTCAGCTGCCGGCGTTCTTCACCGACAGGCCGACGCGTTGCACACCGGCACGCTGCAAGCTGTCCATCAGCTTGACGACGGCTTCGTACTTCACGTTGCGATCAGCCGAAATCACGACCGGCGTGTTGGCATCGCCGGCCTGTTTTTCGCGCACCGTGGAAGGGATGTTGCGCAGGGCAATTGCGCCGCCGTCTTTGCCGTCAACGCGCAAGCGCACCGTCTCGTCGGTGCCCACCACGAGCTCGACCACGTGCTCGGGTCGCTGTTTGCTCTTGCCCACGCTGGGAACGTCGACCACGCCGGTGGTGATGAGCGGCGCGGTCACCATGAAGATGATCAGCAGCACCAACATCACGTCGATGAAGGGCACCATGTTGATCTCGCTGATGGTGCGGCGGCGCGAGCCGCTGCTGCGGTGGCTGACGGCGGGCATGTCAGCGGGCCGCGGCGGGCACGCCCACGTTGCGCTGAAGAATGTTCGAAAACTCTTCGATGAAGGTTTCGAGCTGAATCGCGATTCGGTCGATGTCGCGTGCGAAGCGGTTGTAGGCAATCACCGCGGGGATGGCGGCGAACAGGCCGATCGCGGTGGCGACCAGCGCTTCAGCGATGCCCGGCGCCACGGTGGCCAGCGTCACCTGCGCCATGTTTGACAGGCCGATGAACGCGTGCATGATGCCCCACACCGTGCCGAACAACCCGACGTAAGGCGATACCGAGCCCACCGTCGCCAGGAACGACAGGTTGGCTTCGATCGTGTCGAGTTCGCGCTGGAAGCTGGCGCGCATGGCACGCCGTGCTCCGTCGAGCAGGGCACCGGCGTCGGTCACTTGGCGCTCTCGCAGCTTCATGAATTCGCGCATGCCCGAGGCAAAGATGCGTTCCATCGGTGCGCCGTCGGGGCGCTTGGCGGCATCGGCGTAAAGCTCGTTGAGGTTCTTGCCGACCCAAAATTCGCGCTCGAATTCTTCGTTGGCGGCGCGGGTGTGCTTTAGGCCGAAGAGCTTGCCAAAGATCACGGTCCAACTGGCCAGGGAGGCGATCATCAGCCCCGCCATCACCAACTGCACCACCAAGCTTGCATGCAGGACGAGCGTGATGATCGAGAGGTCCTGGTTCATTCTTCGTTCTTGTCCAGAGATCGGGTGAGGAAAATCGGAATCCGTTGCGGGTGAAAGCTTTCGACGTCCACGCAGGCAATGCGGATCGTGCCTTCCGCCAGCAGCGTCTTACCCTTCGCGTTCGAGCGCCATGCCTGCTGCGTGATCGTCATCTGGGCCAGGCCGGCATGCTTGACCTGAACCGTCACGTCAAGCAGGTCGTCGAGCCGCGCGGGGCTCCGATAACTCACCGCAGTATCGGTCACGACGAACATCACACCTGTTTCCACGCGCAAGCGTTCTTGTTCGTGGCCAAGTGAGCGCAGCCACTCGGTGCGGGCGCGCTCAAAATATTTCAGGTAGTTGGCGTAGAACACGATGCCGCCGGCATCGGTGTCTTCCCAGTAAACGCGCAGCGGAAAGCTGAAGGGCGGGGTCTCGGTGTCAGGCATCTTCAGAGATTGGATCGGCGCTGCAAACTGCGCCGGCGCGGATTATGGCTGCACGCGCTTGTACACCGGCCCCCACAGCGGGTGGCCGGCCTCCGACTTGCTGAGCGCGAAGGCCGGGTCGTCAGTGCGAGCGCGGCGAAATTCCATTTCGCAGGCCGCCATCCGGTCGCTGGTGCAAAAGATAAAGGCCAGCAGCTTGTGCGCGGTGGCGCGGTCTTTGAACGACACCAGGCCAATCTGAAGCGCCTGACGCAGCAGCTTTTCGGCCTGCGGGTACTGCGCGTCGTCGTATGCGCGCCAGCCGCCGAGAAGGGCCTTTTCAGCTGGTTGCTCGATCAATTCAATCAGGCCCTGCGGCGTTGTGGGTGGCGCAGCGCAGCCCGCCATTGCCAGTGCTACGACGAAGGGAAAAGCGAGTCGAAGTGTGTTCATCAGAACTTGTGCTTGATTGAAACGGGCTGGCCAGACGTGACGACCACGTTGGTTGACATGGCCGGGAAGTCGGTGTTGCGGATCACGATCTGGTGCCTGCCTTCTGGCAGCGTCAGCTCGTTGATTGGCGGCGAGGTGCCGAAGGCGCGGCCGTCGACCTCGATTTCTCCCCAGGGGCTGACAGCGATGCGCACCAGGCCTGTGGGCAAGGCCGCGGCCGGCGACAGGCTTGCCCGCGCAGCCTCGCGTGCGCGGGCTTCGCGCAAGCGTTTGTCTTTTTGGGATTCTTTCGGTGCTTGCGGGGCGGTGGACGCAACCGCTTTCGCCGCCGCTGGATCGGATCCAGTGGATGCGGGTGCTGAGGCCACCAGCTCGGGGGCGGCCACGTCAGGCACAGCGGGCGCCACTGCAACGGCGGGCGCCGATGGCGTTTCACGAGCGTCCACGACCGCGGCTGCCACAGGCGCGTCTGCGATTGCGACTGTCACGGGAGCGGATGCGATCAAGGTTGTCGTCGGCGCCGCTGCGACAGTTGCTGGCGTGACTGCCGTCGCCACTTCGGGCTTGACCAGGTGTTCCGGCGACCAGCGGATCCAGGCAAAAGCACCGGTTATGACGACGCCCGCGGTGACGAGGCCGGCGCCGCCAGCCATCAGCCAGCGCGGCCTCGAACGCGATGGCACGACCGCCGGCAATTCATCTTCGGAGCTGACGGCGTTCTCATCGAGCCAGTGACGCAGCTCGCGTGAGAACGCGCGCGCAGAGCGATAGCGGTTGTCAGGGTTCTTTTCGATCGCTCGCGCGGTGATCTGCGCCAGCCCTTCGGGAATGTTCGGGTCAATCTTGTTCGCCAACGGTGGGTCGTGCTTGAGCACTGCGTTGGTGATCTCGCTCAGCGTCGTGCCGCGGAAGGGCTTCAGGTCGGTGAGCAGCTCGTAGAGCACGACACCGAGCGAGAAGACGTCGGCGCGCCGGTCGACCGTTTCGAAGCGTGCCTGCTCGGGCGACATGTAGTAGGGCGAGCCGGCTGCCACCTCGCCACTTGCGCCGGCTTCGTGCTGGTGTGCCACACGGGCGATGCCGAAGTCGAGCACGCGCGGCTGGGCACGACCGACCATGAAGATGTTGGCGGGCTTGATGTCACGGTGCACCACGCCCTTGCTGTGGGCATAGGCCAGCGCGTCGGCCACGCGGCGCACGATCAGCGCGGCCTCGGACGGCGTGGCGCGCCAGCCTTCCTGGCGCAGCTGGCGCAGGTCGCGGCCCTTGAGTAACTCCATCGCGATGTACACGCGGCTGTCGCTGATGCCGGCGTCGAAGACGGTCACGATGTTCGGGTGGCTCAGCCCACCGGCCGCCCGCGCTTCGTTCAGGAACAGTGAATTGAACGCATCACGTTCGCTGACGTCGAGTTCAACGTTCAGCGTTTTTACCGCGATCAGCCTTGTCAGCAGCGGGTCGTGCGCGGCATACACCGTTCCGAGGCCGCCTTCGCCGATCTTGTACTTCAGCGCGTAGCGGCCGATGTGGCCAATCGTCGGTGTCTGCTCGCCCTGCGCGTATTGCGCGTTGGTCGGAAAGGCTGCGGCTGGGCTTTGCCTCCAGGTGTTGTCGACATCGCCCGACGAACCCACTTCGGGGAGGGGCTTCGGCGACGACGCAGTGGCCGATTTTTTCGGCAGAGGCTCGGGCGGTGTTCTGGCGTCGGTCACGTCAGGCAGCTTAGCGCAGACCCAGTGCTGTGCAAGATCCAAATGGCCTTGGAACGCCACCCTCGTCACGGCCGCGCACGTTTTCGTGGGGTGAGCGCACCGGGTTCAGGCCTGGTGCGGCAGCACCTTGGCGAGCCGGGCGACCGCCTCGTGCAGCTGCTCCATGGAGCTTGCGTACGAGAGGCGCACGAAACGCTCGGTGCCGAAGTGGCCGAAGTCGCGCCCGGGAGTGATCGCCACATGGGCTCGCTTCATCATGTCGAAGCAAAAGTCCCAGCTGCTGGCGTTGTGGGCTGAACAGTCAGCCCACGCGTAGAAAGCCCCGTCGGGCAACACCGGCACCGTGAGACCAAGCTGGTTCAGTGCTGGCACGAGGAAGTCGCGGCGGGCGCGAAATTCTTCGCGGCGTCGCTCGTATTCGGCAATCGATTCCGGCTCAAAACAAGCCAGCGCAGCTTGCTGCGCCACGGTCGACGGGCAGATGTAGAGGTTCTGCGCAAGCTTCTCGATGGGGGCGACCAGTTCCTCGGGCACGACCAGCCAGCCCAGGCGCCAACCGGTCATGCTGAAGTACTTGGAGAAACTGTTGATCGACACCACGTCATCGCCGTGGGCGAGGGCGCTGTGGCCAAAGCGTTCGTCGAAGCTCAGGCCCAGGTAGATCTCGTCAACCAGCGTGAAGCCGCCATGAGCGCGCACTGCGGCGATGATGCGGCCCATCTCGTCGGCCTCGATCGAGGTGCCGGTTGGGTTCGACGGCGAGGCCAACAACACACCACGCGTGCGTTCCGACCACGCCGCGCTCACTCCGGCGGCGCTGAGCTGGTAGCGCTCCTGGGCAGACGCGGGCAGCAGCACTGCCTTGCCTTCAGCGGCTGCCACGAAATGCCGGTTGCACGGGTAGCTCGGGTCCGGCAGCAGCACTTCGTCGTCGCGGTCGACCAGGGCCAGGCAGGCAAGTTGCAGCGCGGCCGACGCGCCCGCAGTGACGATGATTCGGCTCGGAGCAATCTTCAGCCCGAAGCGCTCGGCATACCAGGTGCTGAGTGACAAACGCAGCGCCGGCAGGCCAACGGCGTCGGTGTATTTAGTGTGACCGGCATGCAGCGCGCGTTCGGCCGCCTGCTGCACGAGGGGCGGTGCAGTGAAGTCGGGTTCGCCGATGTTCAAAAAAATCATCGGTGAGTCACGACACTCAGGGCTGCGCGCTAGCTCGGCTGCGGCCTTGGCGCACTCCATGACGTAAAAAGGCTCAATGAAACATAACCGTCGTGCCAAGCGGAGCGGGTCTTTCACTTCATCAATCACAAGCCGATAGCCTCCTGATGTCACTCGTCTTTAGCTACCAGAGGTTCTCATCCGAGAAGCAGTCTCGCGGGCACTCGCTTGCCCGCCAGAAGTCTGACGCTGCTCAGTATTGTGAGGCGAACGGCCTTGTTCTTGACCCTCGGACCTTCGCCGACCTCGGCATCAGCGCTTGGAAGGGTCGTAACGTCCGTGACGGAGCGCTTGGCGCATTCCTAAAGGGAGTCGATTCAGGCAGGATTCCAAGCGATTCGATTCTGCTGGTCGAGGCACTTGACCGCGTATCGCGAGCGAAGCCGATGGAGGCGCTTGAGGTCTTCATGGGCATCATCAACCGCGGCCTCACGCTGATCACGCTGTCTGACAACCAAAAGTTCAACACCGAACTCCTGAATGGCGAGTGGTATCGGTTGTCGATGGTCATCGGGAAGATGGCACAAGCCAACAGTGAGAACGAGGAGAAGTCGAACCGAGTGACGAAAGCCTGGGCTTCACGTCGCAACAACGCCATCATCGATGCGAGCAACGTGATGACTGCGAAGGTGCCGCTGTGGATCAATGTGGAAGGTGTAAGGCCTAGTCAAACGTTCAAGCTGAATGCGGAGCGTGCGGCGCTTGTGCGCCGTATTGTTGATATGGCGAAGGCTGGCATTGGCAATCACACCATCATCAAGACGCTTCACGCTGAAGGCATTCCAGCGTGGGTCCGCAGCGCACGTGAGAAGGCGAAGCGCGATGAGATGGACCGTGAGCTTGGTCGCGAGCCACAACCAAAGGTCTGGGAGCCTGCTTACATTCAGAAAATGCTGACGCAGCGTGCCCTGTATGGCGCAGTGGAGGTCAAAGGCGGCACGGTCATTGAGAACTACTACCCGCCAGTGATGGACGAGCAGGAGTTCATCTACCTTCAAGCGCTGCGCTCGGACCGAGCCAAGAGCAAGAAGACCAATCGTCAAGGCGATGGTGTGACCAACCTGTTCAGTGGTCTGCTGACGTGCGGCTACTGTCAGCACCGAATGGGTGTCACTGGGTACAAGTCGAAGAAGGCTGGAGCGCCGACTTACAAGTACATTGCTTGTCACGGTGCTCGGCTCGGAACTTCTAGCTGCCGAATGAACGGCTGGAGCCTTCAGGAGTTCGAGGATGACATGCTGCTGTTCCTTACCTCGATTGATTACGGTCGGCTCGTTGGTAGGGCTGCGACATCAATCGATACGGAGCGAGCGAAGCTAGCGACTCTTGCTAAGCAAATCATTGACAGTGAAGTCGGCGTTGCCAATCTGGTCAAGGCTCTCGAATCGTCCGTATCGCCAGCGTTGATCAAGCGATTGGACGATCTAGAAGCCTCGCTTGTCCCTCTGAAGCAGTCGCATGACAAGCAAGCTAAGCTGCTGGCTTCGCTGGCTTCGCAGGACGGCGGCAGTAAAGGTCGTGTTCAAGCACTGATACGAATCTTTCGCCAGATGAAGCACGCCACCAGCGAAGTCGAGCGTCGAGCCCTTCGTGAGCAGTTGTCAGCCGCCATCAATCAAGCCGTGAAGCAGATGACGATGTACCCAGTTGGACGTACACCAAAGGGCACGAAGGCTGATCGCTTTGTCGATGTGACTTTCGTGAACGGTGCCACGAAGCGCGCTGAAGGTGTGGAAGTTTCGCCTAAAGACATGGAGTGGCTTTCCGAAGATGAGGGGGTCGTTCAACCAACCCATTAGGAGCCAACATGCCCATGGACTTTCTCAGCGAACTCGACGATGTCGAAGGTGGCGCATACGTCAAGGGCTACAAGCGTCGTTTCGACGACCCGATTGAAGCTGCCCGTTTCAACTTTGCGAAGAACGGCAAAGAGCAGATTGACATGATCACCGCCAAGAACGGTAAGGTGAACAAGTCTGGCTACCAGACGGGCAATATGTTCGAAGAGCTTGCTGGCGGTAAGTTCAAAGTTACGCTGAAGAACGGAATCAGCATTCTTGAATTAAAGCCTGGCAAGACCTATTGGCTGATGGCTGACGCCGACAAGGCTTGTCAGTTCATTGCTAAAGCGATCGTTGCCGCTGAAGGCGGCGAATTCGATGACTTTTTCAAGGCTACAGCGCGCAAGGCGAAATCCGACGAGAAGACAACTGGCGACAAACTGGTCGACTCGGTCAAGGCGAGCAAGACCAACGGTGCTCACGCCTCAACCTAAGATATTAGTGTTTTGAGACTTAGGCTCATTCGGGAGCCTTTCGCGCTTCATCGGGCTCAGTGGCCTTGGGGCGATCCAGTGCCGATAGGCAGCCCGCCAGTCCGTCCAGATCGCCGCCTGGGCGTCCCGAAGGCCAAGGAGCTTAGAACATACAAGCTGCTGAAGTCGACGTTCCAGGCGGTCCTTCTTCTTGGCCCCATCCTCGCCGTCCCATGACTGAAGCATTAGGTTCTTCAGGTTCTTGTGGTGGCCGCCGACCGCGAGCGGGATCACATGATCAAGTTCGTACTTGCTTGCGTTCACAGCATCGGCGCCCGTGTTCCGCAGCAGCTTCAACTTCACGCCGTTTGTGTAGCTTGTGGCGGGTCGGACCGATGCGGTGTAGCCAGGCACACAGATCGTCTTATCGATGGTCTCAGGCCAAACATCAGGGTTCAGCACTTCGATGGGTACGGTCACCGTTGACGCAGGCGGCGCGGTTGCGCACGACGCCACCATCACGGCCGCCTAGATCACGGCAAGACGTAGAGTGCTCGTCGAGCAGCAGCCCCTGAACTCATTCATGAGATTGTTCGTGCGGTGAGTGGTCTGCCAGCCCGCCCATATTGCCGCCTGTTCGCCTTGGAGGCCAAGCTGCTTGGAACCTTCCTGGCGTCAAAAATGCTGGATAGAATGACAGCTATTCATGTGGCGTGTGCCTCTTAGAGCGTAAATGACCAACGTAAATCAGAATGAGTTGACAGGTCTCGCAGTGCGTACACGGCGAGTTGAACTTGGACTTTCTCAAGCAAAACTTGCCGAGATGAGTTGTGTGCCGCAGCACTTGATCTCGTCCTTCGAATTAGGCAAGACAATTTTAGCCGGCAACTACTTGAACTCGGTTCAATTCGCGCTCGGCAATGCTAACAATGTCAGCGCGGTAGTGAAGAGGTCGAAGAGATATCAAGAGCACCGCTACATCGAAGTTAAGAAGCTCCCTGAGCGAGTCGCTAAAGCTACCGCAGGTGGTGGTAACGTCAAATATCAAGAGTGTCTCGAATTGCTCTCAGCAGGCCACTTGAGTAAGACGCCTCGAAAGTACTCCGCGCTTAGCCTATTTTCTGGGTGTGGAGGATTCAGCCTTGGAACTTCTGCCGCTGGTTTTGAATTGAAAGGATTTGTAGAGCTTGAAGAGGACCTGAGGAAAGTTTATCGGGCAAACTTTCCATCGTCGGTAGAACTAGGCGGCGACATTTCTGCGATTGAGAATGAAGAAATAGGGAAGGCGGTAGGTCGTATTGGTACAGTTGACTTGATTGTTGGCGGGCCGCCTTGTCAAGGATTTAGCCTGTCAGGAAAGCGTGCGGTGAATGATCCGAGAAATACGCTTTTTCGACATTACCTCAGATTTGTTGACGCTTTCAAACCCAAGATCGCAATATTAGAGAATGTTCGACTTCTAACGTCGATGAAGAACGCTGACGGCGGATTCGTTCGGGACGACATCAAAGCCGAATTCAGTCGCCACGGGTACAGAGTCAGTTACTTTGAAGTGAACGCTTCGCAGTATGGTGTACCGCAGCATCGCGAGCGGGTGCTATTTGTAGCAGTCCGAGTTGACTTAGAACTTAAACCTGCAATCCCAGAACCTGTTTGTAGTGAGCGGGACATGCTCTCTCATCTTGAGCATGTTCGCAGCTTTGCCGACGCTTGCGGTGACCTTGAATACCTTGAATCTGGTCAAGCATCTTCGGCAGATACATTCCACCAAGCAGTAAAGCACCCTGCACACGTCATCGAGTGGCTATGGGATGTACCAGAGGGTAAAAGCGCGCACGATAACGAAGACCCTAGCTTGCGTCCGCCATCGGGGTACAACACAACGTACAAACGGCAAGAGTGGAATGCCCCTGCATCGACAGTTCAAACGACTTTTGGGATGATTTCAGGTTGCAGAAACGTGCACCCGATTGCAACTCGTTCGCTAACTATTCGTGAAGCTGCAAGGATTCAGTCGTTCCCAGATTCGTATCAATTTCCAGGGAATCTCGGCACAGTCAGGACAGGTATAGGAAATGCGGTTCCGCCGCTTCTAGCTTATCGATTAGCAACTTACGCCAAAGAGCTACTTGATTCGTTAAATCTTGTAAAAGTAGCTGGCCATTAAATTGAACTGAAGTTGATCTGGATGCTGTTCCTGACCACCTCGCTGCATCTGTACTACACCAAACCGTGGAGCCGAGTGTTTTACCCCAGCTGGGTCTGGGTATGAACCCTTGTACACCCCATAACTCCGAAGGGCAAAACCTTGGTAGGCACGACTGAGAACTATTAACTCTTCCATTTTATAAACTGCCACTTCTGTTGCATCCCAAGACGCGGACTTCTTGGTCTTGTGAAGAAGATAGTCTGGTATGAACGGGTCGTTAATGTATGCTTTCTGAAGAAGTAGCCGCGTGATGTCGTCTTGATGAATCGCCAAGGTATGCTCCCACTCAGCGCGACCTATTGGATTGATTTCCTCCCAGAAATAGCGTCTTGGATCCGACCTTCGCCCTACCATTGCAGTTGCTGAGTCTAAGGGCTGAAATTTTGGGTCGCCACAGAATTGACGTAACGCATCAATAGCCACAGGGCTTACTGGAATACCATTATCGATCAACAGCCGTGAGAAGCCACGAGCAGTGGTGAAGTACAGTTGCGCGTTTGTCGGTGTCCTGTTGTCGCATTGCTTAGTCGAAACGCCGACGGTAATTGTCCTGCTCTGATTATCAGTTAGTGTAATTACAAGATCACTCTTACAACGGGCGACGTTGACTCCGTTTATAGAGAGCCACCGTTTGCCGGCCTCGGATGTGGCAAGAGCGCCAGTTGAGATTGCGGCTACGCTCGAAAGTACAGAAATATTTTCTCTAGAGCAGATGTAGTTTAACAGGATCGAACTTGGACTGCTGCGATACACATGTCCAACCATCTGTGGCAGCACAGCCATAGGCATAGCATGCCCGTTGATCTCCTGAGAAATGTTGGTTTCAAAGGTGTGACCAGTAGTTCTGCCGATGGTGCCAGCTTGAATTTGAAGAGCGTGTGCTTCGTCCTGCGGGGTCAAGGCCATTCTGATCTCGGTGGAGGCAAAGTTCATTGACAGCGTACCACCCACCCCAATGACCTAGCGATGCCGACGGTTGGCGTAGTGCCGCTGTTGCAACAGCGGCACTACGCATCACGCTAGCGTGACTTCTGCTCTGGCTCCGATCTTCAATTCTGCTGCAACAAGCAAGAACTCCTTGAGCCGCATCTTCGGCGCCTGTGGTTCGCCTGATGCTTGGTGCGGCTTGCTCAAGGCTTCAGCCAAGATCGCTCGACCTGCTTCGCCTGCTGGCACATCCTTTGATTCGGTGAGGCTCGGGCCTCGCTGGACTGGCTGCGCCGAGCCGATGATTTCGTGGATCTTCATGCGTTCCTCCTGATGCTGATCTTGTGTGCTGACGGGGTCACTGGCCGCGCTTCGCGGCGTGCGCCGTGAGCAACGACCCGTTGTATCGGATCTCGCACTCTTCGACGTAGCACATGTACTCGGCCACGATCTGGCGGAGCATGTGACCGCGAGAGGTCGCCGCGTCATCCGTCACGGCGTCCAGCCGCGCCAGCAGCTCGATCGGCATCCGAAATGTGATGATCCGATTCCGTGCCATCGAAGCCCTGCGTAAGCAGGGCAAGGCGATTTTCACAATCCGAGCAACATGACGGTAAATTTCCTGTCAACTGGTCGAGGCACCATCGAAATGCGGGCGGCTAATGCGAACCTTGAATGCCTGGTCGGCAGTTGGACGAAGCCGCTACGCGGAGCAAGCCCATCACCAGTCTCGTATGGTGCCCATACACGCGCTCGATTCTGAGGCGTGAGTCAGTGCAACCCAGCGAGGAGTTTTCAACATGGCGAACTTTCCGGAGCATTTTGAGCA
>JBBRPV010000011.1:0-68509 GCA_038227445.1 Burkholderiales bacterium
AGGCCTGGTCTATCGTTTTCAGCCTGACGACGCAGCACCCCTGGGCCACAAGCTCATCATCCTGGCCGACACCGCCGCCCAGGCCAGCACACCCGAAGACCCGACCAGCACCAGCCCCCTCGGGCGACCCGGCATTCGCTTCCACCGCGCCAGCGGCAGCGAAGAACAAGACGCCGTCCAGGCCTTCGGCGGCTCACGCAGCCTGCAAGCCGCCATGTTCCTTCAGGAGCTTGAGTTCAACTGCCCGACGACGTAATGCTGGCGCGCTCATTCCGACGAACGGTGGCCAGTCCGGGCCTGGAGATACTGACCGATGACAAATCAACGACCCGTTCCGGCTTACAGGCGCTCGAGCCAAGCCGCCACAACATCACGCCGCGTACCGACTTTTGCGGTTGGTTTGCTGCTGGCGCTTTGCGCGGCGTCCGTCAGGGCCGACGATGCAGGCCCAATTGGCGAAGTGCGCCTGTATCCGTCGGGGCTCATCCTCGGCGCGGGTTGGCGCCAGTCACTGAGCCAGCATGATGAGGGCCAGATCACCCTGCTCTACAACCGCGCGCAGCGCGGCGACAACGGCCTTCACGAAGACGAACGTGGGGGCGGTGCTGGCGTCGGCCTGGCGTGGGAGCGCTACTTTCGCGACGGCCGTCTTGGCTGGTCGCTTCAAGGCAGGGCCGACCTTTCGGTTCTGAGCATCGACTACCGCGATGGCGCGACCACCGGCAGCAGTGACATCACGGTGCTTCAACCGACGATCGGGGTCGGCTACACCTTCGCCAGCGACGACTGGCGCTGGAAGCTCGGTGCCAGCGTCGGCTCAGAAATCAACATCCGCACGCGGGGCAGCAAGGTCGGCGACGGGGCCATCCTGCTGATCGGGCTCAGCATCTCGACGCGATAGCGCGGCTCGGGTTCGTCGGGCCGCGCTTTGCGGACCACACCGCTGCTCGTTGCAAAGCGCGCGTGCACACCATGCAGCTTGTCGGGACGGAACAGCAGTTCTGCTCGAGTGCAGCTGAGCAAATCCGGCCCGCTCGCCCGACCACCCGCAACGGCGGCGCTGGCTCTTGGAAAAGCTCGGCTTAGCCCCGGGGCCTGCAATGGCGGCCCACGGCTTGGGAGAACTCTCGTTCGCCAGTGTTGTTGAAGTGCCGCCGGCGCGGGAAGCCAGAGAAGGCTCGCCCACCGCACCGTGGTCTCTGAGGGCAACATAAGCGACACGCACTTAGTCCCCGATCTGCCGCACGGCGAAGAGGAACTCAAGCACATGGTCAGCCAGGCCAAATCGAAGGTCGCGCCAGCGTCGGGCACGTCCCGCAGACTGACAGGCAAACCCACCGCGCAGGCTCGCAGCCCCTCAAGCGTGTTGCCGATATCAGGAGCGCCCGCCCTACGGCGTGACGCTGCTGCGCGGTCTGATGCAGCTCGTTTTTTCACCCTCCCGGCCGCGCCCCGCAACCGCACTCACCTCGGAGCCTTCGAATGAATCTGTCGCGCCCGAGGCGGCGCCACTTGGGGCGGCTCGGGCGGGTGGATCGGGCGGTTGGATCGGTTTGTTCACACCCTTCCATCACCGTCAATGGCACGTTTGCGACAATCCAGCCCATGACGTCACCCGACCTGCGCGCCACGATTGCCCACATGGGCGCTTCGGCCCGCGCCGCGAGCGCTCGCATGGCGGCCGCGTCCACCGCATCGAAGAACAACGCGCTGCTGGCGCTGGCGCGCCTGCTGCGCACCGAAACGGCGGCGCTTCAGGTGGCCAACAAACAAGACCTTGATGTGGCGAATGCCGCCGGTCTTGCCGCGCCGATGATCGACCGGCTCCAGCTCACGCCAGCCATCGTCGAGACCGTGGCGCGAGGTTGCGAACAGATCGCTGCCATGCCTGACCCCATCGGGCAGATCACGAACCTCGCGCTGCGCCCAAGTGGCATCCAGGTCGGCCAGATGCGTGTACCGCTCGGTGTATTCGGCATGATCTACGAGAGCCGGCCCAACGTGACGATTGAGGCCGCGTCGCTCGCGATCAAGAGCGGCAACGCCTGCATCCTGCGCGGCGGCTCGGAGGCGATTGCCTCCAACCTCGCTTTGTGGAAACTGGTGCAGGCCGCGCTCGTGGAAGCTGGCCTGCCACCCGATGCAGTGCAGCTCGTGCAGACGACCGACCGCGCCGCCGTGGGCTGTCTGATCGCCTCGCCAGAAGCGGTCGACGTGATCATTCCGCGCGGCGGTAAAGGCCTGATCGAGCGCATCAGCCGCGAAGCCAAGGTGCCGGTCATCAAGCACCTGGATGGCAACTGCCACGTGTACGTCGACTCAAGCGCCGAACTCGAACTCGCCGTGCGCGTGACCGACAACGCCAAGACGCAGAAGTACAGCCCATGCAACGCGGCCGAATCGCTGCTCGTGCATGCCGCCATCGCGCCAGTGTTCCTGCCCAGGATCGGCGCGTTGTTTGCGGCCAAGGGCGTCGAGATGCGCGGGGACGCCGCTGCGCTCGCGCTGCTGGCCGGTGTACCGCAGGTAAAGCTCGCGGCCGCGAGCGAGCAAGACTGGGCAGAGGAATACCTGGCACCCATCATCAGCGTGAAGATCGTAACGAGCCTTGACGAGGCCATCGTGCACATCAACCGCTACGGCTCACACCACACCGACGCGATCCTGACCGACACGCACTCGCACGCCATGCGCTTCCTTCGCGAGGTTGATTCCGCCAGCGTGATGGTCAACACGTCGACCCGTTTTGCCGACGGCTTCGAATACGGCTTGGGTGCGGAAATTGGGATCAGCACCGACAAGTTCCACGCCCGCGGGCCGGTCGGCATCGAGGGCCTCACTTCGATGAAATGGGTTGTGCTGGGCCACGGCGAGACACGCGACTAACGCCGCCCTGGTCATGGGTGAGAATCCAGCCATGACCGACATCCGAAGCGCACTCGTTTTGTTCTCAGGCGGGCAAGATTCAACTACCTGCCTGATGTGGGCACTGCAGCGCTATTCACGTGTCGAGACCATCGGCTTCACCTACGGGCAGCGCCACCTGGTCGAAATCTCCTGCCGTACTCCGGTGCGCGAACAATTGCGAAAGCAGTTCCCGCAATGGGCTCACCGGCTCGGCGACGACCACCTGCTCGACCTGTCGCTGCTGGGCCAAATCTCAGCGACCGCACTCACCGACGAACGCGAGATCGAGATGAAGGCTGGCGGCCTGCCCAACACCTTCGTGCCGGCGCGCAACCTGCTGTTCTTCAACTTCGCAGCGGCGGTGGCGCACCGGCGCTCGCTCAGCGTGCTGGTGGGCGGCATGTGCGAGACCGATTTTTCCGGCTACCCCGATTGCCGCGACAACACGTTGAAGGCGCTGCAGGTCGCCATCAGCCTCGGCCTCGACGCGCCGATGATGATCGACACCCCGCTGATGTGGCTCAACAAGGCGCAGACCTGGGCCTTGGCCGAACAACTGGGCGGCGAGCCCTTGATCGAACTCGTGGTGGAACACACCCACACCTGCTACCTGGGCGACCGGCGCCAGCGCCATGCCTGGGGCTACGGCTGCGGCATGTGCCCGGCCTGCGACCTGCGCCGCAACGGCTTCACCACCTGGCTCGACGCCAGCTTGGGCGTGGCTACGGGCGACCTCGATGGCGACGGCGACGGCGACGGCGACGGCGACGAGGGTGAGATCGGATTCACACCGTTTGCCAACGCCAACGCCAACCCCGACCCCGACCCCAACGCCAACCCGCGGCGGGGTCGCTGAGTACGCGTTGAGCATGATTCAAATCGTCAGCTGGTTGATCGGCGCGACGCTGCTGTTTTGGGCGGTGGGTGCGTACAACCGGCTGGTCAGGCTGCGCGGCACCATCGTACGCCGGTTCGCTCCGGTGGACGAGCAGTTCTGTTTGCGCCACGCCTTGCTGCACAAGCAGTTGGAAGCGCTGGCGCCGATGCTCCACGACGACGGCCCCACGCTCGACGAGCTGAACGCGGCCTGCCAGCAGGCCGAGGCCGCGTGCTCGCACGCCAGGCTGCGGCCCGGCTCAACCGGCGCAATCGCCAGCCTGCGGCTGGCCGAAGAGATCCTGACAGAAGCCCGCGGGCGGCTCGCGGCGCGACTGCCAGCCGGTGTCGACCCGCAAAATCTGGGCACGAGCATCTCGTCCACCGACGCCACGCTGGCCTTCGCGCGCCGGCAGTTCAACGATGCGGTGTTGGAGTACAACCTCGCGGTGAACCAGTTCCCGACGGCCCTGCTCGTCAGCCTGTTCGGCTTCAAGGCAGCGGGGACCTTGTGAGCACCTGTGACTAAATCAGACCTACCCACCTGGCCTTCCCAAACGGCGCCACTCGTCTTTGCAAACGACCGCCTTAGCTCAAGCTGTCGCTTCGCTGTGCGCCTCGATTGGCTCTGCGTACCCGGCCCGATTAAGCGTGCCGGGTTCATTCGCAGGCTCTGAGCGAAGCAGCTGCCGATGAGCGACATGCAACACACCGAAGGAGCGAGCGCCGCGCAGCAGCGTGAACAACACAACGCGGCGGCCGACGCGTTAGGGCGCGTCAATGGCGCACGCGAACTGCACGCGGCATTGCTCGCGCTGATACTGCCGGCGGGCAGTCAACGCGGCGCGCGGGCCTGGGCCGCCGAAGCCGAAGGCACGCCGGCCATGCAGGAGCTGTTCAATCACGTCGGCCACCTGCCCGGCAGGGCGCGACTGCCCTGGTTTGAACTGCTGCTCTCGCGCATGCGTCACCAGCCGCTCGCGGCACGCCAAACGCTGCTCGAAGCCACGCGCCGGGTCATGCAGGCCCGCGGCTCGGTGCGGCCGATCGACAGGCTGCAATGGCTGGCGATGCGCCAGAGGCTCGGCGGCAATGCGGCGGTGAAGGTAAAAACCGCGGCGACTGCCGAGGTCTCGGAACTTGCCGGCGACGTCCTGCAGGCGATTGCAAGATACACCGCTTTCCTAGCGCGCATCGTGCCCGTCGAAACGACGTCAGCCGCCGACCCAGACGCCGGTGCAGCCTGGTACGACGGCGCGATGGCTCCCTGGAAGGCAAGCAATGAAGTGCCGGCCTGCCAGGCCCCCGACAACGAGGCCCTGGTCAGTGCCCTGAAAGAGCTGCAGGTGCTGCCGTGGATGCAAAGGCCGGTGCTGGTGCGGGGCTGGTTCGATGCGGCCATGGCGCACGGTCCACACCGCCGGCTAAGTGATGGCGCGGCCGATGCGCTGCGGCTGAGTTGCACGCTGCTCGATTCACCCTTGCCGCCGGCGCTGGCCAAGCACTTCATCGAAACCCCGAAACCCTGAAAGGCAGCCACTCGCACCCGGGGGCACGGGTGGCCGGATTGGCGCAGCCGTTTGGTGGTCGATTTTCTGGCAGATGTAGCCCAGCAGTGCGGCCCAGCGGGCGAGCTCACGCAAATGTGGCGCAGCGCCGGTGCTCCAGCGCCGGCAACTGCTTGCGAACCGACGCCGTCCGCGCGCTGTCGATCTCGGCCAGCACCACACCTTCGCCTTCGGCCAGCACTGCAACGACCTCGCCCCACGGATCGACCACCATGCTGTGGCCAAACGTGCGCCGGCCGTTGTCGTGCGTGCCGCCTTGCGCGGCGGCGATCACGTAACACTGGTTCTCGACCGCGCGTGCGCGCAGCAGCAGTTCCCAATGCGCCAGGCCGGTGGTGTGCGTGAAGGCGGCCGGCACCGACAGCACATCGCAGGGTGGGTGCATCAACGCACGGTAGAGCTCGGGAAAGCGCAGGTCGTAGCACACGCTCAGGCCAACCCGCAAGGCACCGGCCTGAAGTGCAATCGGCTCGCCGCCGGCGCAGATCGCGTGGCCTTCGTCGTAGTGCTCGCGGCCGTTGTCGTAGCGGAAGAGGTGGATCTTGTCGTAGCGCGCCGCGAGCGTTCCGTCGGGCGCATAGACGCAGTTGCTGTTGAACACACGGTCCGGAACTCCGCTTTGCAGGGGCAAAGTTCCGCCGATCAACCACAGCCCGTGCTCACGTGCGGCACTGGACAACATCTGCTGAATCGGCCCGGTGCCCAGCGCTTCGGCCACGGCCAGCTTGTCGCGGTCGTGCTGGCCCATCAGGCAGAAGTATTCCGGCAGCACCACGAGTTGCGCACCGGAATCTGCAGCTTGCGCCACCAGGCGGCGCGCAGCTTCCAAGTTTTGCGCGACGCTGCTTGTCGAGACCATCTGCACTGCGGCGATTTTCATGTGAACCTCACTGTGCTTTGGTGGGCGCGTCAGGGCTCACCGCGGCGGCAGCCGGCGCCGTCGCGGTACGCACAACCGGCTCAACCTTCGGGTCGGCCCACGGGCCACTCACGTGGAACTCGCGCGTAGCAGCTTCGCTGAGCGGCTTGCGCAGCAGTGCCTGTGCGAGGAACGCACCGAGGCCGATGGCCGGGTTGATGACCGCATAAGCCAGCGCGGCCGTGCCAGCGTTGATCTCGGGCACGACAACCACACGCAGGTCTTGGGTCTCGTGTGCGATGTCGGCGCGGCCTTCCATCAGCACCGCGGCCTGCGCGCCGCGCATGCGAAAGTTGTTCGTCTGTGCCACGCCTTGAGTGATCTTCACATCGCCGACGATGTTGTCGAACGCAAAGCCCTGCTGGAACACGTCGCGGAAGTCGAGCAGCAAGCGACGCGGCAGGGACTGCAGGCTGAGCACGCTGAGCAGCCGAGTGGCGCCAGGGTCGACCTTCAGGAACTGCCCAGCATCGATTGCCACGCTGACCTGCCCCGACAGGCTTGGGTAGTCGAGCGCGAACGGCGAGCCTAGCCAAGAGACCTGCCCGCTCAACTTGCCCTTGCCGCCGCGGACCGCCTTGGCCGTGCCGAGCCGGTCGAGGAAGGCGCCGCTGTCGGCGACGTCGAGCGTGAAGTCCATCACCGAGCGGCGCGGCGCCGGTGTGCCGCGAGCCGGCGCCGAGGCCATGGCGGCCCAGTGCCCAGTGGCCACGAGCTGCGCTTCGGGCGTGGTGATGTTGAACTTCGACAGCTGCCAGTCACGCAGCGCCTCACGGCCTTGGCCACCGGAGCGGTTCACCGCTTCGATCTCGACACGCCCGAGGCGTTTGCCAAGCAGCTCGAAATCGTCAACCACGATGTCGAGCGCGGGCAGAGCCGCGGGCTGCTGATCGAGCAGACTCTCGACCTGATCCACCTCGCCGCGCGGCAACGACAGGCGCGACAAGCGGGCGAATACGCGCCCCGCCCCCACCGCAGGGCCCGAGTTTGATGGCGGTCGGTAGGCGACATAACCGTTGAGCTGATCGGCATCAACATTGACACGCCACAGGCCGGCGTCGACCGACACGCCGGCCACGAGTCGGGTCAGGCGCCGCGTGCCAACATTGAGTTCCTGCACGCGCAGCGCCAGTGTTTCGGGTTGGTAGCGGCCGACGCCGCCGGCTTCGCGCGCTTCGGCGTTTCCGAGCAGGCGTTCGGCGGCGGCTTCCCACTCGCCGGTGTTCAGGGTCTTCAGGTTGACGTTCGCGGCCACGCCGGCGATCGGCAAAGGCGCAGGCTCCATCACGCCGACGCCGCCACGAAGCACCCGCGGCTCGTCGCCCGATACGTCACGCTGGTAGTGCGCTTGCACGAGCGAGCCAAGCTCGAAATGCAGCGAGTCGCGCAGCGCCGCCGCGGTGCTGGTTGGGTCGAGTGCCATCTGGTAGCGCAGCGCAAGCGGGGTCTCGGCGCTTTTGTTCAGCGGCGCAGGAAGGTTGATCGCCAAGCCGACAAGGTTGCTGGTCAAGGTAAGTTCAGGCCGATTCTGCGCAAACCCAAGGCTCATGCGGTAGGCCGCTTGGCCACTCAGCGCACCGGCCAGCTTTGCGGCCTGGCCAAGGTCGGCGGCACGCATCAGACCTTCTGCACTGGCGGTGCCTTGGCCATTGAATCGGATCGAACCATCGGGCTGCAGCCCGCCTTCGAAGCTGGCATCGCCACCGAACAGGCGCGCACTAGCGCCGACGATGGCGAAATTCTTGTCGGTGAAATCGACCCGGCCTTTGGCGCCCGCAAGCAAGGGCGTCTCGGGCGTGATGCGCACGTCGTTGCCGGGCAGCAGCAGACTGCCCTTCACCTTGGCCGAAGGCACGTCGACGAGCGGGACCGAAAGGTCGAGCTTCAGGTCGGCCACGCCCGCGGCGCTACTGGTGTCGAGTGCATGGCCGATCCAGCCGCCCACCGGCGTGCGGTTAACGAACTGCAGCATCTCGCTGAGTGGCCCGTGCGCCGCGGCTTCTAGGGCGAGCACGGGGTCTGCTTCTAGGTGGCGGACAGCGCCTTGCACACCGCTCCACTCGACCTGGCCGATGTGTGCATGGCCGTTGCGTATCAAAAGCGTGCCGCTGTCTACGATCAACTCGGCGCTGGCGCGAGTCAGCATCGGCCAGGTCGAGACAAAAGCCGGCTCGCTGCCCGAGGTCGGACGGCTGGGCACGTAGGCGAAGCTTGCGTCTTCAACTTTGGCGACGATGCGGAACTCGCCGTCTGGGCTGGCGCCCTTGCCGGCTTGTGATCCAGTGCCCGCGTTGTGGAACGGAAAGTCCCACAGGTCGCCCTTGACCCGGAAGCTCGCGCTGGCGAGCTTGCCGCCCTGCACCGAATGCTCGATGTAGCCGCGCGTGTCCTTCGAGATGTTGAGCGGGAGGTAGCGCCCGGTGCGGGCCACCACGCCGTTCATCAATCGTCCGTTGAGTTCGAGCCTGCCCGGGTAGCGCCCGCCTCGTGCCACGCCAGTGCCCGCGCCGGTGCTCCACGAAGCGCTCAACTCGCCTTGTGCATCGGAGTTGGAAAAGCGCGCGCCTTTCACTGCCACGCTCACTTGCCGTTCCGGGTTCACCGACCCCGCGCGGACCGGCTCGATCTTCCACACGAGCTCTGCGCTCAACTCGTCGAGCGGCAGCAACGGATCGTCGAACACACCCGGCAAGTCGAGCGCACCGCCCTTCATGCCGATCTTTGCTTCGCCGCCCGACTCGGTGGCACTGAGCTGCACGGTGGCCTTGCGCAAGCCGGGCCGGCCTACGCCCCGGGCTTCGGTCGAGGGCTTCGATTCGAGTGAAAGGCCGCTGAGCAAACCCTTGGCGCGGTAGCGCAGGGGCGCGTCGAGCGGGCCGTCCCACTTCGCGATGAGATCAGTGAGCATGCCCTCGGGTTTCAGTTCTGCGAGCAGGTGCCGCAAGGCGTCGCCGAGTGGAATGCGCGAGGCCACCTTGGCCATCTGGCCCAGGTCGAGCCGTTGCGCGCTGAACTCGCCGCCGCTGGCCGCTTCGCCTTCGCGCTGGCGCCACCGCAGCTTCAGGTCACCTTGCGGCCAGCGCATGCCGTCGCCGGTGAGGAAGCTCAAGCGCTGCACATCAAGCACCACCCCATCGTCAGTACGCTGCGCGACCAGGCGGGCCTCGACCTGCTCGAAGGCCAGAACTTCAATGTTCCGCGCCAGCCGCAGGGCCACCGAGCGCAAGGCCAGGTCGACGGTCGCGGCATTCGGCTGGCCGTCTTTGAGCTCGAACCATCCGCGCAATGCACCCACGCCTTCGCTGAGGTCGAAGGGCAGCGCCACGTGCCGGCGCAACTCGTGAACGTCGGCAAGTGGCAGGCTGGCGTACGCGCTGCCGCTCCAGCGCCGCCAGTCGCCGCGGCGCGCCAGCAGCGGCTGAGTGAAGCGAGCATCCACGGTGAATCGGTCGCCCCACTCAGGCGGCGGGGTCGCGGCAAGGTGAATGTTGTGCTGAAGCAGGCCATTGCGCACCACCAGCTGCACGTCGGCCAGCACCAGCGGCGAGGCCTCACGTTGTTCGTCGGTCCAGCGCAGCGAGCCGCCGCGGATCACCAACTCGTGCTGCTTGAAGAACCAGTCAGCGAGGGCATTGCCGTTTTCTGCGCTGGTACTGCCGATCTGCAATCCAGCCACGAAGATGTTGCCCTTTGGATCGCGGCGCAGTTCGAGCTGGACGCCGTCGATCAGCAGCTGCTCGAAGCGCAGTTCGAACGAAAGAAGCGAGCGCGGCGAGATCGCCGCAAAGAGCCGCGGCAGGCTCAGCGCGGTGCGATTCTGGGCGTCGAGCACGACCACGTCGCGCAGCTCCAGCGATGGCACCCAGCCACTGGAGCGCACCTCAATCTGGCCTATGCGCACCGGCACGCCGAGTGCCTTGCTCGCCCTCATTTCGATCGGCTCACGCCATTGTTGGATGTGGGGCAAAATCGCCCAGTGAAGTACGAGCCAGGCGATCAGCAGCATGCTCACAGCTGCAGCCGAGACCACCATCACGAAGCGCACCGCCCATCTCAGGGGCGACCGGCCCAACAAGAAGGCGCCGCGTGCTGGCAGGGCAGTGACCGGCTCGGGCAACGCGGGCGGGAATGAAGACATGGAAATATCGATGCGCCAGCCTGAGGGTCGGCAGATGGGTCAAATCAAGGAACACGCCGCGAGGCGTTGTGGGGCGCGGGTTGGAGGCGGCGTATTTGCCGGCCTAGACCGGGTGGCTACTCGCAACCCAATCTAGCACAGACCCCGCAACACACCATGGGTTCCCTGCCCCCCACTTTGGGCGCGAAAAAGCTCCTCGCGGCCACCGCGCCACAGGCCGCCGTTGCCAGCGCCGATCACAGCCGTTTTGTGCGCCGCATCCGGCGCCGCTATCCGGCCGAGTTGCCGCTGCTTGCACCTGGGCGGCCCGACCGTGAAACGATCACCGCACTGATCGCACTGCTTCAAGCGCAAGGCCGCACGCTGGCCAGTGCGATGCGGGTGACACGCCAGCTGGTGCTGGAACGCTTGGCGGTGCTCGACATTGAACAGTCAGCGACTCTGCAAGACGTCACGCTGACCATGACCGAACTCGCCGAGGCCACACTCGACCTGGCACTGGCGCAGGCGCGCGCCGACCACGACGCACGCCACGGCGCACCGCTCAGCCCGACCGGCGTGGTGATCGACTTCTGGGTCATTGGCATGGGCAAGCTCGGCGCGCGCGAGCTGAACGTGTCGTCAGACATCGACTTGATCTACGTTTACGAAGAAGACGGCCTCACCGCCGGCCCCGTGCCGGTAAGCGCGCACGAGTACTTCTCGAAGGTGGCGAAGACTCTTTACACGCTGATCGGCGAGACCACCGAAGACGGTTTCGTGTTCCGAGTCGACCTCATGCTGCGCCCGAACGGCAACTCCGGGCCACCGGCCGTGAGCCTGGCGATGCTCGAAGAGTATCTGCAGGTGCAGGGGCGTGAATGGGAGCGGTTTGCCTGGTTAAAGAGCCGCGTGGTGGCGCCGACCGCCAGCGTGCGCAGCGGCCGAGCACTGGCGCTGCGCAGCCTCGTCACCTCGTTCGTCTACCGGCGCTACCTCGACTACGGCGTGTTCGAAGGACTGCGTCAGTTGCATGCCAAGGTGCGCGAAGAAGCACAGCGTCGAGCCGCCGGCCGGCCCGAGCGCGCCAACGATGTAAAACTTTCGCGCGGTGGCATTCGCGAGATCGAGTTCATCGTGCAATTGTTGCTGGTCGCGCGCGGCGGACAATTCCCCGAGATCCGCACACGCTCCACATTGAAGGCGCTGGCGCGGCTGGCAGCCGGCGGGCTGATGAAGCCGGCCAGCGCAACGCGGCTGGCCGAGGCCTACGCCTTTTTGCGCCGCGTCGAGCACCGCATTCAGTATCTCGACGACCAGCAAACGCACCTGCTGCCCACCGACGATGCCGACCTCGACTGGCTCGCGCGCAGCCTCGGCCTGGCCAGCCGCAATGACGACAGCGATACCTGCGGGCTGCTCGACCATCTCGGCGAAGTGCGTGAGTTCGTCGCAATGGAATTCGACGCCTTGCTGCACGACGGGCGTGCGCCCGGCACTGCCGGCAGCACCCCGGGCGGTTGCAAGAACTGCGGCAACCCGCCGCAGCCGGTTGACAGCGAAATTTTCCTGGAACAGTTGCCTCCGGAAATGGCGCTGCGCATGAAACCGCTCGTCGCTCAGCCGAAGATCCAACTGCTGCGCGACGAGAGCAAGCTGCGCTTGGCGCGGCTCGTCAACCGAGCGGCGCAGGCTGCGCTTGACGAGCACTGCACGATGGAGGCGGCAACGCACTTTGTCGACTGGCTCGAGCCACTGCTGCGCCGCGAGAGTTACCTGGCGATGCTGGTGGAGCGGCCCGAAGTACAGAACCGCCTGCTGCGCTTGCTGGGTTTGGCGCGCTGGCCAATGCGCTATTTGATGCTGCACCCCGGTGTGATCGACGAGCTGGCCGACGAGCGCCTGCTGCACGGCCGCTTCGACGCCGCCGAGTTCCGGCGCGAGCTCGAAGACCGGCACGCCGCTTGGGAGCGTTCGGGCCAGGCCGACGAAGAGTCGCTACTTGACACGCTGCGCCGCGCTCACCACGCCGAGGTGTTCCGCACGCTCGTGCGCGACGTGGAAGGCCACATCACGGTCGAACAGGTGGCCGACGATCTTTCGGCGCTGGCCGATGCCACGCTCGACATGGTGATCTGCTGGGCCTGGAAACACTTCAAACAGGCCCACCGTACCGAGCCGCACCTGGCCGTCATCGCTTACGGCAAGCTGGGTGGCAAAGAGCTCGGCTACGGCAGCGACCTCGACGTCGTCTTCCTGTTCGACGACACCGACGAACCCGACCCCGACAAAGCGGCCGTGGCCTACGGTGCTTTTGTGCGCAAGCTGATCAGCTGGCTCACGCTGCGCACCCGGGCCGGCGAGCTGTTCGACATCGACACCGCGCTGCGCCCCAACGGCAACTCCGGGATGCTCGTCACCTCCCTGGCCAGCTTCGAGAAATACCAGACCGGCCGCGGTAGCAACACCGCCTGGACCTGGGAACACCAGGCGCTCACGCGCGCGCGGTTTTGCGCCGGCTTCGCGCCGCTTGAAGCGCGTTTCGACGCAGTCCGCCGCGAAGTGCTGTGCGCGCCGCGCGATGCCGAAGCCTTGCGCGCCGAGGTCACCGCCATGCGCGACAAGGTGCGTGCAGCACACCCGATGACGGGTGATCGCTTCGACGTAAAGCACAGTGCCGGCGGCATGATGGACGTGGAGTTCGCGGTGCAATACCTGGTGCTGGCCTTCGGCGCCGAGCAGCGCGGGATGCTCGAAGACTTGGGCAACATCGCGCTGCTTCGGCACGCAGAAGCGGTCGGCCTGCTGCCGACAGCTGTTGGCTGCGACGCAGCCAACGCTTACCGTGAACTGCGCCGCGCCCAGCATCGGGCCCGGCTCGACGAACGGCCCACCCAGGTCGAGCCCGCTTCGATGGTCACCGCGCGTGAGGCCGTGCTGGCGCTGTGGCGCGCCGTGTTCGAGTCGGTGAACGTTTGACGCTGTTCGCCGGCCGCATGCTGCGCGCCCCACATGCTTGGGCCGCCGTCGCAGCAGTGCTGTGCCTGGGCGCGCTCGCCGGCTGGCCTATCGAGCGCGAGATGCTCGATTGGCAACCCGGCGTCGCCTTCAGCCAACCCTGGCGCGCCATCACAGCCGTGGCCGTGCACTACAACGGCATCCACCTTGCTGGCGCACTCGCCGGCACGCTGCTCACCGGCGCGCTCGGCATGGCCGCGAATGTGCCGGCACGCATCGTCTGGGCTTGGCTCGTGGCCTGGCCGCTCACTCACTTCGGCTTGCTGCTCAGGCCCGAGCTGCTGCACTACGGCGGGGTGTCGGGCGTGGTTCACGCCGGCGTGGCCGCGGTGATCGTCTATCTCTTGATTCAGAAACAGCGCACTCAGCGTTTGATTGGCGCGGCCATGCTGGTCGGCATCTTGATCAAGGTGCTGGGCGAAACACCTTGGGGCCCAGCGCTGCGCCACCCCGAAGGCTGGGGCATGGCGGTGGCGCCTATCGCCCATGCGACTGGCGCCCTGGCCGGCGCCTGCTGCGCGCTGGTGGCCCTTCTGCTGTTCAAGGCTGAACCACCCGAACTCCCATGAAGGAGCGCAAAACCCACCTCGACGCACTCGCCGTCACGCTGCTCATTGCCTGCTGCTTCCTTTGGGGCCTGAACCAGGTGGCCGCCAAGGCGGCGATGCCGGAGGTGCCGGCCTTGTGGCAGGCGGCGATCCGTTCGGTCGCTGGCGCGTTGCTGGTGTGGGTCTGGGCGCGCTTTCGTGGCGTCGCGCTCTTCACGCGCGACGGCACTGGCCTGGGTGGACTGCTCGCGGGTGCGCTGTTCGGTGCCGAGTTCCTGTGCATCTTCGTCGGGCTGCAGTTCACGACCGCATCGCGCATGGTCGTATTCATCTACATCTCGCCGTTCATCGTGGCGCTGGGCATGCCGTTCATCGCGCGTGCCGAACGGTTGTCGAAACCGCAGATGGCCGGCTTGTTGCTGGCATTCGCCGGTGTGGCCTGGGCTTTCTCCGAAGGCTTCACCGCGCGGGCCGCCGGGCAGCGCCAGTGGCTGGGCGACGCGCTCGGCGTGTTGGCAGGCGTGTTGTGGGGCGCCACGACACTGGCGATCCGCGGCAGTGCCTTGGCGAGCGCGCCGGCCGAGAAGACGCTGTGGTGTCAGCTCGCGATCTCGGGGGTGCTGCTGGTCGCGGCCGCGCTCGCTGTCGGCGCGCCACTGCCGGTGCGACTGTCGCCGCTGGCCTGGAGCGCCATGCTGTTTCAGGTGCTGATCGTCACCTTCATCAGCTACCTCGCGTGGTTCTGGCTGATCCGCCACTACCCGGCCACCCGGCTCGCGTCGTTCACGCTGCTCACGCCGGTGTTCGGGCTGGTACTGGGGGCGCTGTTGTTGAACGAGCCGATCACTCTGCGGTTGGTGGCAGCACTCGCGGCGGTGGCCACGGGCATTGTGCTGGTGAACCGTTAGGTCACGTTTAAGCACGGCTCAGGGGGTGTGAATGAATCCGGCGCGACCGAGCGGGCGGGCGGGTCCGTTTTACTGACACCGTCTCAGGTCCGGATGCGGGCCACCAGCGCGGTGGTTGAATACCCCTCGACAAACGACAGCGCCTGCGCCTGGCCACCCCAACTGCGCACCCACTTCGTTTCTTCGAGGGTTTCGATGTCGTAGTCGCCACCCTTCACGTACAGGTCGGCCTGCACGAGTTTGAGCAGCTCGACCGGCGTGGGCTCGTCGAAGAGCGACACGAGGCTCACGCTTTCGAGCGCGGCGAGCACACAGGCGCGGTCGAGTTCGGCGTTGAGCGGTCGATCGGGGCCTTTGCTGAGCAGGCGCGCGGAAGCGTCGCTGTTGAGCCCGAGCACCAAACTCGCGCCAAGCGCGCGGGCCTGCGCGAGGTAACTCACGTGGCCGCGGTGCAAGATGTCGAACACGCCATTGGTGAACACCACCGGCCGCGCCAACAGTGCGACGCGGGCATGCAGCTCGGCGCGCAGGCAGAGCTTGTCGAGAAAGGTCGGTGGCATGGGCGGATTGTCACCTTCGCGGCAGGCCGCGATCACCTTGCGGCGTAGACTGAAACCACACCACGACAAACAGAAGCCTTCCATGCTTGTGCTTTGCGGATTCACAGTTTCGAACTACTACAGCAAGGTGAAGATGGCCTTGCTGGAAAAGGGCGTGCCGTTCACTGAAGAGCTGGTCAAACCCGGCAGCAAGGATGAAGACGTGCTTTCAGCCACGCCGCTCGGCAAGATCCCATTCATTCGCACCGACGAGGGCGTACTTTGCGAAAGCCAGGCGATCCTCGACTACATCGAGCGTCGCTACCCAAACCCGCCGCTTGTGCCGGCCGACCCGTTTAAGGCCGCGAAGGTACACGAGCTCGTCACCTTCATCGACCTGCACCTCGAGCTGGTGGCGCGCGAGCTGTACCCGAAAGCCTTCTTCGGCGGCGAACTGAGCGACCCCAACGCTGCGCGCATTCAAAAATTGCTGAAGAAAAATATCGCCGGCTTTATGCGGATCGCAAAATTCTCACCCTATGTAGCGGGCTCCGTGTTCACGCAGGCCGATTGCGCGGCGTGGGCGAGCCTCCCGCTGGTGTCGATGGCCACGCGCGCGGCCTTTGGCGAAGACCTGCTGGCCGCCGCCGGCATCGACTGGAAGCCCTACACCAAGCTGATCAACGAGCGCGCCAGCGCGCAAAAGGTGGTTGTCGACCGCAAGGCCGATCAGGAGCGCGCAGTCACCGCGAAGGCGGCTGAGGGTTGAGGCTCAGGTGGGCAAAGCCCCAGGCGCGCCCTTCGCTGCCGCCGCCATTGCCGCCGTCACTTCCTTGCGGTAGCGGTTGAGTTCCTGCACGCTGGCGAAGCTTCGCTCCATCAGCAGGCCCATGTTGTGCAGGATGCGCTCGACAACCTTGGTTTCCCAAACCGCGTCGAACTGGATCTGCTTGTCCAGCCACTGCTCCAACCACTCGGGGTTGGGCAGGCGGCTTTGCACCGTGTCGCGAGGGAAAAGCCGGGCATTGACGTGCAGGTTGGTCGGGTGGAGCGCTTGCGCGGTACGGCGGGCGCTGGCCATCAAAACCCCGACTTTCGCGAACGCCGCACGCGCTTCGTCGCCGAACTTTTGCAGCGCACGCTTCATGTAACGCAAGTAAGCGCCACCGTGACGCGCTTCGTCGCGCGCCAGCGTTTCATAGATGGACTGGATTACTGGCTCGGTGTGCCATTCGGCCGCGCGGCGGTACCAGTGGTTAAGACGAATCTCGCCGCAAAAATGCAGCATCAGCGTTTCAAGTGCGGGCGCCGGGTCGAATTCGAAGCGCACTTCCTGCAGTTCGGCTTCGGTGGGCACAAGATCGGGCCGAAAGCGCCTCAAGTACTCCATCAGCACCAGTGAGTGTTTTTGCTCTTCGAAGAACCATACGCTCATGAAGCCACAAAAGTCGGCGTCGTCCCGGTTGTCGCGCAGGAACATCTCGGTGGCCGGCAACGCCGCCCACTCGGTGATAGCGTTCATCTTTATCGTCTGCGCTTGCTCGTCGGTGAGCTTGCTGGCGTCGAAGTGGTCCCAAGGAATGTCCTTGTCCATGTTCCAGCGCACGGCTTCGAGCTGCTTGAAAAGTTCGGGATAGATCATGGCGTTGTGGCGTTGTGGCCCGGAGTGCCTGTAGACGGCGCGATTCTAGTCCGCACGACTTGCCCACACGCTGCGCCTCACAAGGCTCGGCGCACGGGCGTGAAGGCCGGCGAAACAAGGGCGCACGGATTCGCGACTGATCGGTTATATTTAAAACCAGCTGGTCACAAATCAATCAAATGCCTCATTGGACTCTCACCCGCCGCTCTTTTGGCTTGCCAATTGCCAAGAGCTTTGCTGCCTGTGTTTGCGTCGAATCTGCCTTTGCGTTTGCTTCCGCCGAGCCGTCCGACGTCACTGGATACAGTGCCCGGAAGGCTTTGCTCCGCCCTCGTACCGCTCTGAGAGGTCCGGGGTCGATCCGCAGCATTATTTCTCCCGGCAAAGGCAGCACCAAGTGGCTGGCGCGGTCAAAGCCATGACGACCATGCGCCAAATTGCCGTCATTGGGTCGGGCATTTCAGGCCTGGCCGTCGCCCACGGTATGGCCGGGCTCGCCCGGGTAACTCTCTTCGAAGCGGATGACTACTTCGGTGGCCACACGCACACCGTTGACATGACGCTCGACGGCCACACGCACGGAGTAGACACCGGCTTTCTCGTGCTTAACGAGCGTACCTACCCTCGGTTGTTGCGGCTGTTTGCCGAACTCGGTGTCGAGGTCGCCAAATCAGACATGTCGTTCTCGGTGAAAGTGCCTGCCGGGCCTTCCGGCAGTGCGCTCGAGTGGAGCGGTTGTGACTTGAACACGGTGTTCGCTCAGCGCAGCAACCTCGTGCGGCCGCGCTTTTGGAAGATGCTGACCGACGTGCGGCGATTCAACCGCATCACGACGGGGCTGGCCGTGGCCAACCTAGAAGCCGAGCTCGACCAGTCGATCGCTGAGTTCCTTTCGCAACACGGTTTCTCCGACGCTTTTCGCGACTGGTATTTCCTGCCGATGATCGGCTGCATTTGGTCCTGCCCGGTGGACCAAATGCTGCGCTTTCCGATCGCAACGATGATCCGCTTCTGCCACAACCACGGCCTGATCCAGCTGCGCAACCGGCCGCAGTGGTACACGGTGCGCGGCGGTGCCCGGCACTACGTCGAGAAGATGCTGCGCGTGATTCCTGACGCGCGCTTGCGCACACCGGTACGCAGCGTACGCCGGCTGCCGTCGGCGACCGGTCAGGCCGGCGTGCTCGTCAGCACCGACGCCGGCACCGAGCTCTTCGATGACGTGGTGATGGCCTGCCACAGCGACCAGTCGCTGGCGCTGCTCGCCGACGCCTCGCCGGCAGAACGAGAGGTGCTCAGCGCCATTCGTTACCACCGTAACCGCGCCGTGCTGCACACCGACACGTCGTTGTTGCCCCAAAGGCGCCTGGCCTGGGCGGCATGGAACTACGAACGTGCCGCCAACAATTCGCGCGAGCAGGCCGGCGTGTGCCTGCATTACCTGCTCAATCGGTTGCAGCCACTGCCGTTCACGAGTTCGGTGGTGGTCTCGTTGAACCCTGTCACCGAGCCACGCGCCGAGACCATTCACAGCGAAATCAACTACGCCCACCCAGTGTTCGACATGTCGGCCATGGCTGCCCAAAAGCGCGTTCCCGAACTGCAGGGCCAGCGCCACACCTGGTATTGCGGCGCCTGGACCCGCTACGGCTTTCACGAAGACGGCCTGATGTCGGGCGAAGCGGTTTGCGATGGCCTTCTGGGGCGCTTGCGGCTGCCTCTTGCACACGCCGAGCGTGAGCTGGCGTGATGGCAACTGCTGCCGTCGCCGAAGCGCTGATCGGCATCGGCGAAGTGCGCCACACCCGCTTTCGCCCAACGCGCAACTGCTTCATCTACCCAACCTATTTTCTGATGTTGCCGATGCGCAGCCTTCGCACTGCGGCGTCGAAGGTGCTGCCACGCAACCGATTCGGCCTGATCAGCTTCTTCGACCGCGACCACGGCGACGGCAGCAGTGACAGCCTGGCCTGGATCGAGCGACTGTTGGCCCATGAAGGCGTATCAGACGCGAGCGGCGAGGTCTGGTTGCACTGCTACCCGCGGGTGCTCGGCTTCACGTTCAAGCCGGTCAGCTTCTGGTACTGCCACCGAACCGACGGCTCGCTTGCGGCTGTGGTTGTGGAGGTGAACAACACCTTCGGGGAGCGCCACTGTTACCTGTTAAGCAGCCCGGGCCTCGCCTTCGGCCGCGAGTTGCAGGCCGACAAGGTGTTTCACGTATCGCCGTTCTGCGACGTGGCGGGCCTTTATCGCTTCCGCTTCATGCGCAACGACCTGCATCCGAACGCGTCCGGGCACCGTACCCAGCGGGCGAGGACCGTCGCACGCATCGACCACCACGACGCGCAAGGCCTGTTGATTCAGACCAGCGTGTCCGGAGCGCTGGCTCCGCTGACAGCGGGGCGCCTGCACGCCGCTTTTTTTGGTATGCCGCTGATGACACTGTCGGTCATCGTGCGCATTCACTGGCAGGCGCTGCGTTTATGGACGAAGCGTGTGCCGCTCTTTAGCAAGCCGAAGCCGCCAGACAGGTTCACCACTCGCTGAGCCGTCCGGGCAACAAACCGCCAACCCCTTGCCCGTTCCAAACATGAATCGCAGCACCACTTTCAACACCCCCCTACTGTCCGATTCGGCTCCTGCTGCCGCGCGCGCCGTATTCCAGCTGCTGAAGCGCCTAAAGCACGGCTTGCTCGACGTGCACATGCCCGACGGCTCGTCGGCCCGGTTTGGCAGCGCCACCGACGGCGAGCCGCGCGCCTCGATCCGATTGCGCAACTGGTCCCCATGCGCAGCGGCGCTCAAGTCGGGCGACATCGGCTTCGCCGAGAGTTTCATCGCCGGCGACTGGACTACGCCCGATCTGACCGGGCTGCTGACGCTGTTCATCGCCAACCGCGACGAGGTCGAGGCCATGATCTACGGCACCTGGTGGGGCTCGCTGCTGTACCGCGCAAAGCACCTGTTCAACCGCAACTCGCGCAAGGGCAGCAAAAAGAACATTCACGCCCACTACGACTTGGGCAACGAGTTCTACCGGCTGTGGCTTGACCCGACCATGAACTACAGCAGCGCCTGGTTCGAAGGGAAGCGCACGGGAGATATGGTGAACGCGCAGTGGGCAAAGGTGCGGCGCGCGCTGAGCGAAGCTGGGGTGAAAGAGGGTGATCGAGTGCTTGAGATCGGCTGCGGCTGGGGCGCGCTGGCGGAATGCGCGGCGCGCGAGTTCGGCGCCACCGTGACCGGTGTGACGCTGTCGAGCGAACAACTTGCCTGGGCGCAGAAGCGGCTGGGCGATGCCGGGCTCGCCGGCGACCTGCGCTACCTCGACTACCGCGCCCTCAACGACGACAAATCCCTCGCCCCGTTCGACGCTGTGGTCTCGATTGAGATGTTCGAGGCTGTCGGCCGGGAGTACTGGCCGAGTTTTTTTGCCACGCTGAAGTCGCAACTCAAGCCCGGCGGCACGGCCTGCATCCAAAGCATCACGATCCGTGACGACTTGTTCGAGCGCTACGTCAAGTCGACCGACTTCATCCAGCAATACATCTTCCCCGGCGGGCTGCTGCCGAGCCCGAGCGCATTCCGCGTGGCGGCCGCCGAAGCCGGCCTCACGGTCGTCAACGAGTTCGACTTCGGGCTCGACTATGCAGAAACACTGCGGCGATGGCGCGAGCGTTTCCTCGCCGAAGAAGGGCCGGTGCGGCGGCTCGGTTTCGACACCCGCTTCATGCGCATCTGGGAGTTCTATCTCGGTTATTGCGAAGCGGCATTCGCCACGCACAACACAAGCGTCATGCAGTTCACGCTGCGGCGCGATTGAGAGGCTCGCAGGCATGCTGAATTCAGGTTTAACGCGCCGCGATGCGCTTGTCGTACTCGCAGCGCTACCCGCGTCGGCGCAGGCGCAGGCGAACGTGATGCCTACCGAAGTGGCGGCCGAGTTGGCTGGCGCGCGTATGCACGGCGCCGGCCGGCTCACCTGGTTTGGGCTGTCGGTCTACGAGGCGCGCCTGTGGGCCGGCGAGCGGTTCACCGCAAGTCAGTTCGAGCGTGAACCGCTCGCACTCGAACTGCAGTACTCGAGAGCTCTGGACGGAAAGCAGATCGCCGAGCGCAGCCTCGTCGAGATGCAGCGTTTCGGCGCGATCACCGAGGCCGATGCAACGCGATGGCTCGCCGCCATGACGCAGATGTTCCCCAACGTGGCGCGAGGCGACCGCATCACCGGCCTACAGCGGCCCCTGGAGGCAGCACGTTTTTATTTCAACGGCAAACTGCTCGGCGAAGTGCGTGAAGCCGATTTCGCATTGCGCTTCTTCAGCATCTGGCTGTCGCCACAGACCTCTGAGCCCAAACTGCGCCAGGCCCTGCTCGGCGGCCCGCGGGCAGGTTCATGAAGGGAGCAGTCAAGGTCGCAGCGCCGCCGGCGCCGGTGCTCGCTGGCACCTGGCTCGGCGGCTGTCTCTACGGCGCACTCGGGCTGCCGCTCGCGTTCGTCGCGCTGCCGCTGTACGTGGTGCTGCCCAATCATTACGCTGGCGCGCTCGGCGTGCCACTCGGCATGCTCGGCGTCGTTTTGCTTCTGGCAAGACTGTTCGATGCAGTGGCTGACCCGCTGATTGGCCGCTGGGTTGACCGCCTGTTTGCGCACTCACCGGCGCAAGCCTGGCGCGCTGCCGCGCTGGCCGGCGCGGTGCTCGCCATCGGCTTTGCCGCGCTCTTTTTCCCCCCGGTGAAGGGCAACTTGCTCCTGCTGATGTGGTGTGCCGCGCTGCTCGCCGTGACCTACCTCGGCTACAGCATCGCCACCGTCGTTCACCAGGCTTGGGGCGCGCGTCTGGGTGGCAACGAGGCCCAGCGCGCTCGGATCGTCGCTTGGCGGGAAGGGTTAGCGTTGGCTGGCGTGCTCGTTGCAAGCGTTTTGCCGTCGCTGGCCGGTTTGGGGGTGACGGCGCTCGTCTTCGCCGCCTTGCTGCTGCTGGGGCTGCTGTTGCTTCGCCATGCACCGCAACCCACGCACCCAAGCGCCCTCTCCACGACGCCAGAGCTGCCGAAGCCGTTCGCCAGCCCGGCGTTTCGCAAGCTGATGGCGATCTACGTGGTCAACGGTATTGCGAGTGCGGTCCCGGCAACGCTGGTGCTGTTTTTCATTCGCGACCGTCTGCAGTCACCGCAGTACGAGCCGCTGTTTCTCGCCAGCTACTTCGCGGCCGGTGCGTTGTCGATTCCGCTGTGGGTTCGTGGTGTCGCCCAGTTCGGACTGGCACGCACGTGGCTTGCCGGCATTTTGCTGGCGGTCGTCGTTTTCATCTGGGCTGCAAGCCTCGGTGCAGCCGACATTGCTGGTTTCACCGCTGTGTGCGTGCTAAGCGGCGTGGCACTCGGTGCCGACCTGACCCTGCCGAGCGCTCTGCTCGCTGGCGTGATCCAGCGCGCCGGCCACTCGGGCCGGGCCGAAGGTGCGTATTTCGGCTGGTGGAACTTCGCGACCAAGCTCAACCTGGCGCTCGCCGCAGGGGTGTCGCTGCCGGCACTGCAAGCGCTCGGCTATGCGCCCGGCAGCCGCAGCGAACAAGCCTTGAGCGCGCTGACCATGGCCTACTGCGTTTTGCCCTGCCTATTGAAGCTCGTAGCTGCAGCACTTCTGTATTTTTTCTGGGTTCGCCCTTCCGAAAGTCTCCGATGAGTTCACGTTTCCTTCTTGCGATCTTGGGTTCGGCTTCCCTTCTGCTTGGTGGTTGCGCTTCGGCGCCGGCCCCTGCGGACTACGCCGCTGAAAAGCCGTCACTCGACCTAAAGACCTACTTCAACGGCGAGCTGCTTGCGCACGGCATCTTCACCGACCGCAGCGGCAAGCTGGTGCGCCGTTTCACGGTGCAGCTCAAGGGCAGCTGGGTCGGTGACGATGGCGTGCTCGACGAAAAGTTCAGCTACAGCGACGGCAAACAAGACCGACGGGTCTGGCGCTTAAAAAAACTACCCGATGTGAATGGTCAGGGCCGCTACACCGGCATGGCCGATGACGTGGTCGGGACCGCCACGGGTGAATCGGCCGGAAACGCCTTGCGCTGGACCTACACGTTGCGGCTTCCTGTAGACGACAAGGTATACGAAGTACAGTTCGACGATTGGATGTACCTGATGGACGAACACGTGCTGATTAACAAGGCAGTGATGAGCAAGTTCGGCGTTCGGCTCGGCGACGTGACCTTGTCGTTCTACAAGAAGTGAAGGCGCCGCAATGCCACTGAATCCTCCAATCACCGACTGGAATGGCCGCGTGGTCTGGCTTGTTGGCGCCTCTACCGGCATCGGCCGTGCCACAGCCAAGTTGCTCCACAAGCAGGGCGCGAAAGTTGCGGTGTCAGCGCGCAACATGGCCCTGATTGACAGCTTTGAAAAGGTTCACGCCGGCGCCTTGGGGCTTGTTCTAGACGTGACCGACCGCGCCGCAGTGGCGCGGGCCGCTCAGCAGATCGTTGCGAAATTCGGCCGGATCGACATAGCGCTGTACTGCGCTGGTTACCACCAGCCGATGCGCGCCACCGACTTCAAACTCGACGTAGCCTTACAACACGACCGCATCAACTACGTCGGTGCGCTGCACCTGCTCGATGCGGTATTGCCCGTGCTGCTGAAGCAGGGCTCTGGTCACCTTAGTCTGGTGGCGAGCGTGGCTGGTTACCGCGGTCTGCCAACGTCGCTGGCCTATGGCCCGACCAAGGCGGCCCTGATCAACCTGGCGCAGACGCTCTACCTCGACCTGCACCCGCTAGGGATCGGTGTTTCACTGGTCAATCCCGGGTTCGTCGAGACCCCGCTGACGGCGAAGAACGATTTCACGATGCCGGCGCTCATCACGCCCGACGAGGCCGCGCTCGAAATCGTCAAGGGTTGGGAGACCGGGAGTTTCGAGATTCACTTTCCAAAGCGTTTCACGCGCTGGATGAAGGCCCTTAGCCACCTCGGTGATGGGCTCTACTTCAAGCTCATCAGTAAGATCACCGGAATGTAAGCCGGCAGGGCTACAGCCAGCCCTTGCGCCTGAAGAACCAGAACGGCGCGACCACGCTCACCACCATCAGGCCGAGCGCGTACGGGTAGCCGAGCGACCAATCAAGTTCAGGCATGGCCTTGAAGTTCATGCCGTAGATGCTGGCGATGAGCGTCGGCGGCAGCAGCGCCACGCTTGCCACCGAAAACAGCTTGATGATTTTGTTTTGATTGATGTTGATGAAGCCGACCGTCGCGTTCATCAAAAAGTTGATCTTGTCGAACAAGAAGGTGCTGTGACTGTCGAGCGAGTCGATGTCGCGCAGAATCTGGCGCGCTTCTTCGAACTGCTCGGCGCTGAGCATGCGGCTGCGCATCATGAAACTCACCGCACGGCGCGTGTCCATCACGTTGCGCCGGATGCGGCCGTTCAGGTCTTCCTCTCGCGCGATCGCATTCAGAGCTTCGCCGGCGGCCACATCGTCAACACGCTGCTTCAGCACCCGTGCGCTCACCGCTTCAAGACTGTCATAGATACCCTCGAGCGCGTCGGCGCTGTACTCTGCATCGGCGTCGTAGAGCTTGAGCAGCACGTCTTTGGCGTCTTCGATCAGCGCCGGTATGCGCCGCGCACGCAAGCGCAGCAGTCGAAACACGGGCAGGTCTTCGGCGTGGACCGAGAACAGCACGTTTTTGAACAGGATGAACGCCACCCGCACGTTGCGCGGAGCTTCGTCGTCGTCGATCAGGAAGTCGGAGCGGATGTGCAGTTCGCCGTTGGCTTCTTCGTAGAACCGGGCCGACTCTTCCAGGTCGTCGTCCACCGCGTCGTGCGGGATCGTCACGCCGAAGTGCTGGGCGATCCAGCCCTTTTCTTCGGCGGTGGGCGCGTCGAGGTCGACCCAGACCGGCTGCACGCGAGTAAGCGCCTGGGTCAGGTCGTCGAGGCTTTCAATTTCTTCTTGCGCAAGCCGGCCATTGGCCAGCGTGAAGACATTCAGCATGAGATCTCCAACGCGAGCGCGCCCGCCGCATCGGGCGGCACGGGTAGGGTCTGGGAGTGAAGGGTCGGGGCCCGCCTCACCCCAGTTAAACGCTGGAGCGGACGGTCACCGAGACGGTGGCTTGTCCAAGCAAATCTCCGGTGGCAATCGTCGAATTATTGCATCGGTATCAGACCGAAAAACCGACGTCGGCGAGGCATTGCGCGTGCGCTTTTCGGCACCCTGTGAGCATTGTTGACACAGGCTTGTCACGGCCGCAGAAGCCGGGTACTCTGAGGCGGACGACCTCGGGCCACCCTGACCCCAGAAGCTCGTCCCGCGTTTCTCGCCTTCCCCCACCCCTGCGAAAGGAAACACCCATGAATCTGACCATTAGCGGTCATCATCTCGACGTGACGCCTGCCCTCAGAGAGTATGTGCTGACAAAGCTGGATCGGGTTACACGCCATTTCGACCAGGTGGTCGACATCAACGTGTTGCTGTCGGTTGAGAAGCTGAAGGAAAAGGCGCGCAGGCAGAAGGCCGAAGTGACGCTGCACGTCAAGGGTAAAGACATCTTCATCGAGCAGTGCAACGAAGACATGTACGCCGCGATAGACCAGCTGATGGACAAACTCGACCGGCAGGTCTGCCGCTACAAGGAAAAGGTGCAAGACCACCACCACGACGCGCCCAAACGAATCGACGCGACCACCGTCTGATCGATCAGCGCGCAATGCGCTGATCGACGAAAAAAAGCGGCCTCCTGGCCGCTTTTTTGCATCACGGAACGTCACCCCGCGAGTCGGTGCCTGAACTTCGTTGCAGCAATGCAGCGACGTATGCACAATCTGACGGCAAGGGCGCATAGGGCTTGCCCTTACAGTCGACATGCGCTCCATAATTCCTGACTCCTTCATTCCTGCGAATGCTTGACCGGAGCCCCCCCCGCAGCTCAATCAACCCGTGCCACTGATGAACCGCCTCGCTGCCATTCTGCCTGCCAGCAACGTGCTGGTCGATGTCGACGCCACCAGCAAGAAGCGCGCGTTCGAGCACGCCGGGTTGGTGTTCGAAAACCAGCATTCGGTGGCCCGTGCCACGGTCACCGACAACCTTTTCGCCCGTGAGCGCCTGGGGTCCACCGGCCTAGGGCATGGCGTGGCTATCCCGCACGGCCGGATCAAGGGCCTGAAGAACCCGCTAGCCGCCGTGCTGCGGGTGCAGCAGCCGATTCCGTTCGACGCGCCGGACGAAGAACCCGTCGGTCTGCTGATCTTCCTGCTGGTCCCGGAAGCCGCCACGCAACGCCATCTCGAAATCCTCTCAGAGATCGCAGAAATGCTCTCCGACCGCGAACTGCGCGAGCGGCTGAAGACCGAAGGCGACGCGGCGTTGGTGCACCAGCTCATCGCCAACTGGGAACCGCTGAAGTCGGTCGCCTGATGCTCCGTTCCATCGGGCACGCGCTGGCAGAGCGCCTAGTCGCAACAGCCCCTGAAGCTTTTTACTTCGTGAGCCGATGCGCGCGCGCCGCCCCTCAGGGTGCGGTGCAGTGTTGCGCATTGGGGGCTTCATGAAGCCCAGCGTCATCAGCGCCGAAGCGCTGTTCGAGGAACATCGCGAGATCCTGGCGTGGGAATGGATCGCCGGCCACGCTCACCCAGAGCGGCGATTCGACGAAGCCGCGGTGCGCAACGCGCAGTCGGCCGCCGACTTGGTCGGTTACCTGAACTACATCCACCCTTATCGGGTGCAAATCGTCGGGCGGCGTGAGGTGGCCTACCTCAGCGTCAACCCCGAAGTGGCCGAGCGCCGCATCTCGCGCATCGTGACACTGGAGCCGCCGGTATTGATAGTGGCAGACGCTGAAGCCCCGCCCGACAAGCTCGTTGCCATGTGCGACCGGGCTGACATTCCCCTGTTCGCCACCGGCGAATCGGCAGGTCACGTGATCGACGTGGTGCGCAGCTACCTGGGTCAGCACTTCGCCGAACGCACCACACGCCACGGCGTTTTCATGGACATCCTGGGCGTCGGCGTGCTGATTACCGGGGAGTCGGGCCTGGGCAAGAGCGAGCTCGGACTGGAGCTGATTTCACGCGGCCACGGCTTGGTGGCCGACGACGCGGTCGACATCTACCGCGTGGCCCAAACGGCCCTTGAAGGCCGCTGCCCCGACTTGCTGCTGAACTTGCTCGAAGTGCGCGGCATTGGACTGCTCGACATCAAGGCGATATTTGGAGAGACCGCAGTTCGCCGGAAGATGCGGCTCAAGCTGATCGTGCACTTAGTGCGAAAAGAAACGATGGACCGCGAGTTCGAGCGCCTGCCCTACGAGCCGCTCAACGAAGAAATCCTCGATGTGGCGGTGCGCAAGACGGTCATTGCGGTCGATGCGGGTCGCAACCTGGCGGTGCTTGTTGAAGCTGCGGTGCGCAACACGATCCTGCAGTTGCGCGGCATCGACACCTACAAAGAGTTCATCGAGCGCCACAACAAGGCGATGCTGAAAGCGGAGTGAAACGGTTCGTCCGCCGCGGCCTACCGTGCGCAGCTCGCAGGGGTGCGGCCCGGCGCTCGTTCCACCGCCGGGATGCAGGCGCTACTTTGCCTTGTGCGGGCACTTCGACTTCGTGCAAGCCGCGTACAAGGCAAGAGCGTGGTCCTGCAGCTCGAAACCGCGTGACTGCGCGATGCCGCGCTGGCGCTTCTCGATCTCGGCGTCAAAGAACTCCTCGACGCGACCGCAATCCAGACACACTAGATGGTCGTGGTGCTTGCCTTCATTGAGTTCGAACACCGCTTTGCCGGTCTCGAAGTGGTTGCGGCTCAGGATGCCGGCCTGCTCGAACTGCATCAGCACCCGGTAGACGGTGGCCAGGCCCACGTCGGCACCTTCGGCGAGCAGCATCTTGAACACGTCTTCGGCGCTCATGTGGCGCTGCGTCGCCTTCTGGAAAATTTCCAGAACCTTGATGCGAGGCAATGTGGCCTTCAGGCCGCTGTTCTTGAGTTCGTCGGCGTGCGTCATGGCAATCCCGGGCATCGGCGGTGGCGAGGGCCGGGCACCCCAGCCGCTAGAATCCGTCGATCATATCGAGGTTGGCGCCCGCTGCCGGCGCTCCGGTTCCAGCACCATGCGATTCCATCTTCCCGTTCTCGCGCGCCGATTTTCTTCACTCGGCTTCTTGCTTTCTGGCGCCCTCGGCCTGGGCGCTTGCCAGTCGCTGCAGTCTTCCGACAACTTCCTTGGCGTGATCACGCCGTACCGTATTGAAGTCGTGCAAGGCAACGTGATCACCAAGGAACAAGCGGCCGCCACCAAGACCGGCATGAGCCGTTCTCAGGTGCGCGACATCCTCGGCTCGCCGCTTCTCGCCGACCCGTTCCATGCTGACCGCTGGGACTACGTTTTCACGATCAAGCGCCAAGGCGCCGAGCCGCAGTTGCGCAGGGTGAAAGTGCTTTTCGTGGGCGAAGGTCTGGCCGGGCTGGACACCGGCGGCGAGCTGCCCAGCGAGCAGGATTTCGTTGCGTCGATCGACACCTTCAAGACCGCCCGCAATGCGCCGCCGCTGGAGCTGAGCGCCGAACAGGTCAGTGCCCTGCCAGTCCCACCAGCCGTCGAACCGGTCGCCCCCGAGCCGATCGGGCCTGCGCGCGAGTACCCGCCGCTGGAGCCGCGCCCTTGAGCTTGCGCATCGCTGTGGCCGGCGCCACTGGGCGCATGGGTCAGATGCTGATCGAAGCAATCACCGCAGCCGATGATTGCGAGCTGGTAGGCGCGCTCGATGTTCACACCAGCCTCGGCATCGGCCACGATGCCAGTGGTTTCCTGGGCCGCAAGAGCGGCACCGTCATCACGGCCGATCTGCGTACCGGCCTGGCGAACGCCGAGGTGCTGATCGACTTCACCCGCCCAGAAGGCACGCTCGCTCACCTGGCGGTGTGCCGCGAGCTCGGGGTCAAAGCCGTGATCGGCACCACAGGCTTCAGCGACGAAGAGAAAGCGCAGATCGCGGCGCACGCCCAACACATCGCGGTCGTGATGGCGCCGAACATGAGTGTCGGCGTTAACGTGGTGATGAAGCTGCTCGACATGGCGGCGCGTGCCCTGAACGAAGGCTACGACATCGAGGTCATTGAGGCCCACCACCGCCACAAGGTCGACGCACCGAGCGGGACGGCGTTGAAAATGGGCGAAGTGCTTGCCGCGGCTGTCGGCCGCGATCTAAAAGACTGCGCCGTCTACGCGCGCGAAGGCGTGACAGGCGAGCGCGATCCGTCGACCATCGGCTTTTCAACAGTTCGCGGTGGTGACATCGTCGGCGACCACACAGTGCTGTTCGCCGGCACTGGCGAGCGCATCGAAATCACCCACCGTTCAAGCAGCCGCGCCACCTACGCTCAAGGCAGCCTGCGGGCCGCGCGCTTTCTTGCGAACCACGCGCACGGCCTGTTCGACATGAACCACGTGCTCGGCATCCATTAAGGGCAGACATGGGCGGCTTCGAAAACTTCTGGGCTCAGGGCGACGCAATCACGCGCGCGGTGGCAACGGTGCTCCTGCTGATGTCGGTGAGCGCCTGGGTTGTGATTCTCTGGAAAGGCTGGCTTTTGCGCCGCGTGCGCCGCGACATAGAACGTGCCGTGCCCGCCTTTTGGGCCGCGCCCTCGCTCAACTCGGGCCGCGAACAGCTCGCCGCTTTCGACCGCGAGCGCGTGCTGAGCCCGCTCGTTTTCGCTGCGGTCGCCACGCCACCCGCCGGTACGCTCGAAGCCAAAGGCCACGCCGACTCGCAGTTGACGCGCCGCCTGCGCGACGCGCTGCACGGCGTGCTCGCACAACTGCAGTTCGGCCAGGTACTGCTTGCTTCCATCGGCAGCACCGCGCCGTTCATCGGCCTGTTCGGCACGGTCTGGGGCATCTACCACGCGTTGATCGGTATCTCGGCCGCCGGCTCGATCACGATTGAGCGTGTCTCAGGGCCAGTGGGTGAAGCGCTGGTGATGACAGCCGCGGGCCTTGCGGTCGCCATTCCCGCTGTTCTGGCCTACAACATTTTCGGCAAGACAGTCGGTTCGTGCGAAGCAGAGCTTGAAGGCTTCGCGCACGACCTGCGCGAGATGATCATGGATTCGTCCGCCGGCCGTTGACCCCATGGCCTTCGGACGCCTTCAACGCAGCGCCGGCGCCAAGCCGATGAGCGACATCAACATGACGCCTCTGATCGACGTCATGCTGGTGTTGCTGGTGATCTTCATGATCACCGCGCCACTGATGACCTCGAGCCTGAAGCTCGACCTGCCCAAAACCGATGGCGGCCAGCCGAACGATTCCCCGCAATTCATCAGCGTCGCACTCGACCCACGGGGCAAGCTCTTTTTCGGCGAAGAAATGCTCGACGCGGCGGCCCTCGAAGCGCGCGTGCTCGACGCAGCGCGAAAAAACCCGAAGACGGAAGTGCAACTTCGCGCTGACAAGGGAGTGCCCTACGGCCGCGTCGCCGAGCTCATCGCGATGGTGCAGAAAGCGGGCCTGAGCCGCATCGGCTTCGTGACCGAAGCGCCTGCGCCAGTTAAACCCTAGCGCAGTGTTTCGTGCTTGACGGCACCTTTAACACCGATCCGTCTGGGCCCGTGGCGAGGCGCATATCGGAACGATTTAAGGTATCGCGAAGATTTGCAACGACGCCAAGGGTGCGGGGCGCTGTGTTAACTGCCGGGCAGCGCGCAACACTGCAACTTGTCGGCGCTGACAGAGTGAGACTCATCGTCGTTACACACTCATGCTGACCGTACACAACCCGCTGCACCACCTGCACCAGGGCCGCCAAGAGATGTTCCGCGGCCGCCTGGTGCCATGCCACGAAACGCCGGCACGGCTCGACCATGTGCTGGGCGAGCTGAAGCGGCGCAACGCCGGTCCACTGACGGAGCCAGTGCTGCCGGCGAACGAGCTCGACGCCGCGCTCGCGCGGCTGCACAGCCCGCGCTACCTGCACTTCATCGAGCACGCCTGGGACGAGTGGGTCGCGCTCGACCCGGCCAACGCTGCGCTCGACGCCTTGCCATCGGTGTGGCCCGCACCTGGAATGCGCTTCGACTTGTTGCCCGACAACTTTGCTGCCCGCATGGGCATCTTCTCGTTCGATGCCGGCACGCCGCTCACCGCGGGCAGCTGGGCAGCCGCGCGGGCCGGCGCGGCGTGTGCGATCAGCGCGGCGCAGGCCGTGTGCAAGGGAGCATCGAGCGCCTTCGCTCTCACCCGCCCGCCCGGCCACCATGCCGGGGCAGAGTTCTTCGGCGGTTACTGCTTCCTCAACAACGCCGCGCTGGCCGCACAGGCACTGCGCGACAGCGGCGTTGAGCGCGTGGCCGTGCTCGACGTCGACTATCACCATGGCAACGGCACGCAGGCAATATTCTTCGAACGGCCCGACGTGCTCACCGTATCTATCCACGGTGACCCGCGTACCGAGTACCCATTCTTCCTCGGCCACGCCGACGAGCGCGGTGCGGGCCTGGGGCTCGGCTTCAACCACAACTTGCCCCTGCCACGAGGCACCGGCTTCGCGCGCTGGCGCGAAGCGCTGCGCACGGGGCGCGAGTCGGTTCGCCGATTCGGCGCGCAGGCGCTCGTGGTCTCGCTCGGCGTCGACACTTTTGAAGGCGAACCGATCTCCGGCTTCCAGCTGAAGAGCGCCGACTACCTGCAGCTGGGCCGCGACATCGCCGGCGCGAAACTGCCCACGGTGTTCGTGTTCGAAGGTGGCTATGCGGTGGACGAGGTCGGCATCAACACGGTCAACGTGCTCGAAGGTTTCGAGGGCTGAGGGCAGGCGTACAAGCCCGGCAAGCCGGAGCGGGCGCGCCGAATTCATGACGGGCGGCTGAGGGAGCCGGGCGCCCGGCTCTCCCTTGTCTGAAGTGGCCCGCTGCTCGACAGCCGGGGGCACTGCGGCGCATGATGCAAGCCCGCTGCTGCCAAGGCGATCCATGGCCGATATCTTTCTGAGCTACAACGAGAAAGACCGCGACGCAGTGCGCCGCCTGGCCGAAACATTGCAGGCGACGGGCTGGTCGGTGTGGTGGGACCGCCGCATTCCCGCCGGCCTCACCTGGCGCGGCGTGCTTGAGCGCGAGCTGAAGCAGATGCGCTGCATGGTGGTGTTGTGGTCGAAGCACTCGATCGCGAGCGATTGGGTATGCGAAGAAGCCGCCGAAGGTCGGCAGCTCGGGCGGCTCGTGCCCGTGCTTCTCGAACGCGTGCGCCCGCCGCCCGGTTTTCGCGAGATCCAGGCAGCCGATCTCGTCGATTGGGACGGCACACGAGATTTTCTCGGGCTGCGGCGCCTCCTTGAAGACATCGAGCGTCTGCTTGGCAAGCCCGGCGCGGCCGCAGGGCCGCCACCAGAAGCAGCCCTGGCAAACGGTGCGCAGGCGCCCGGCACGATGACGCGGCGGCCTTCCAGTGGGCCATGTCTGCCTTGCTCGTAATGATCCTGATCGGGACCTGGTACGGCACCGTCTCGCGCCGTTCGCCCGAACTTCAAAGCAGCGCACCGCAGGCTGCAGCGACGACAGCAGCGCCTGCGCCATGGCCGCTGCCGGCTGATTTGGCGAGCCCCGCGCGTACGCCCGCGCCGGCTTCGGCGCTTCCGGTCAAAGTCGCAGTCGCCACTTCGCAGTCGGCCGCATCGCGACCCGCGCCTTCGGCAGGGTCCAACATGGCCCGCTGCGGTTCACTGCGCGAACGGCTCGCTCTGGGCGAGGAACTGTCCAGTACATCGCAAGTATTTTTCCGTCAGGAGTGCAGCAAATGAACATCTCGCGCCGACTCACCTTCATCACGATCACTGCTTTTTTCAGCGCCTGTGGCGGACTGCAGACCCCGGCGCCGGCGCCGGTCAACGCGCCCACCGCACTGGCCGCAACGCCGGCAACGCCGGCAGCGCCGCCTGTGGCCGCCGTCGCGGCGCCACCGCCAGCACCGCCACCGATCCTGCCCTACGCCGAGGCGGTGCTCAGTGCCGCCACAGCAGTGCTGAAGAATGCCCGCCTTCCTCCCGAAGGCACGCAGGCGCAAGCACGCTATGCGGTCGTGATCGACCCGCTGATCGATGGGTTCAGCCACGCCCAGTCAGCGGCCACGCGCTCGATGGGCGCGCAGCTTGCGACCCTGATGCGCGAACAGTACCCGCAGTACGACCTGCAAGCCTTCTCGGCGGCCAACGTGGCGCGCAGCCCGCTGGTTTTGATCGGCACCTTCACCCCGGTGAACGCACAACGCCAGACCTCGGGCTCTCGCGAGGCCTACCGCATCTGCTTCGCGCTGGCCGACCTCAAGAGCGGCAAGCTCATTAGCAAGGGCTTGGCTTTCTCTAAGCCTGACGGGGTCGACGCGGCTCCAACCGCGTCGTACCGTGACGCGCCGGCCTGGACCGAAGACCCGGCCACGTTGGGCTACATCCGCACCTGCCAAGGTACGAAAGCGGGCGACACCATCAACCCGCTGTACACCGAGCGCATCAGCGCCGCGGCCTTGGTGGCCGAAGCAATCGAAGCCTACGACGACGGCAAGTACCAGCAGTCGCTCGACCTGTACACCATCGCCCAGCGCACGTCGGCGGGCGACCAGTTCCGGGTCTACAACGGCGTCTACCTTGCCAACTGGAAGCTCGGCCGGCGCGACAAGGCCGAAGCAGCCTTCGGCAAGATCGTCGACTTCGGGCTGGAGCACCAGCGCTTGGCGGTGAAGTTCCTGTTCCGCCCAGGTTCAACGGCCTTCGGCAACGACACAAAAGTGACGAGCCCGTACCCGGTCTGGCTCAAGGCGATAGCTTCGCGCGCGTCGAGTGGCAGCTCGTGCCTGGAGGTCATTGGCCACACCAGCGCCACCGGCCCCGAGCCGCTTAACGAACGCTTGTCGCTGCTGCGCGCGGAGTACGTGAAGGCGCAGCTCGAAGCGACTGTGCCGGCGCTGGCGAAGCGCACCATCGCCGCGGGCATGGGGTCGCGGCAAACAATGGTCGGCTCGGGGCGCGACGACGCTTCAGACGCACTCGACCGCCGCGTCGAATTCAAGGTGATCGGCTGCTGACGGACTGAATCAGTTGACCCGCTCAGAGCCTGCGAATGAAGTCAGCGGGCCCGAGCGGGTGGGTCAAAGTTATTCACAAAATCTCAGCGCCCGACACCAGCGCCACGAAGCGGTCGAGCCCGATGTTGCCGCCCGACAAGGTGATGCCCACACGCCGCCCACTGAACAGCTCTCGGTGGTTCATCAACGCCGCCAGCGCGCAGGCGCCTGACGGCTCCAGCACCAGCTTCATCCGCTCGAAGACGAAGCGCATGGCCTCGACCACTTGCGGGTCGGTGGCGGTGAGAACGTCACTCACGAGCGCCAGAATCACTTCGAATGCTTGCTTGCCAACGGCCTGCGTCTGCTGCCCGTCGCAAATCGTGCGGGGCACGTCAATGCTGATGATCTTGCCGGCGCGCAAAGACTGCTGCATGTCGTTGCCAGCCGCGGGCTCGGCGCCGAAGACTTCAATCTGCGGCAGCAGGTGCCGGGCCGCAACCGCACAGCCCGACAGAAACCCGCCGCCGCCGGCGCAGACGATCAGCGCGTCCAGCGGGCCAGTGTCTTCAATCAGTTCGAGTGCAGCCGTGCCCTGCCCGGCCATCACCTGAAGGTGGTCGAAGGGCGGGATGAGCGTGGCGCCGCGTTCCTGCACCAGCGCGCTGGCGATGGCGGCGCGGTCTTCCTTGTAGCGGTCATAGAGGACCACTTCAGCACCATAGCCGCGCGTGGCCACAAGCTTCAGGCTCGGGGTGTCGTGCGGCATCACGATCGTTGCCCGGCAGCCGTGCAGCTGCGCGGCGAGTGCCACCGCCTGCGCGTGGTTGCCCGAAGAAAAGGCAACGACACCACGAGCCCGCTGCGCGTCAGTCAGTGCATTGACCGCGTTGTAGCCACCACGAAACTTGAATGCGCCCATGCGCTGCAAGTTCTCGGCCTTCATGAAGACGCTGCAGCCGAGCATCGCATCGAGCGCGCGCGAGGTGAGCACGGGCGTGCGATGTGCCACGCCAAGAATGCGGGCAGCGGCGGCCTGTATGTCGGCGAATTCGAGCATGGCTGAGCCGTTGGAGTCGAAGGGGAAGTGCTGTCTCGATCCTACCCGGCGAGCTTGCTTTTTCCGGCACGCGTTCTATCTTTGTGACTCGACCCGGCGAGGCTTGCGCAGACGAGGCAATGACGGCCTACCCCGCCCCGCTGCCGGGCACCCGCGACCGTCATGTCACCCACTCCAAACATCGGGGAGAACAGTCATGCCCGCCTACATCACGCTCGCCAGCTTCACCGACCAGGGCGCACGCGCTATCAAGGATTCGCCGGAACGATTCGAGGCCTTCAAGGCCCTGGCCGAGGGCGCCGGCGTCACGATCAAGAGCGTGCACTGGACCACCGGCGCTTACGACATGGTGCTGGTCACCGAAGGCGCGGAAGACGCGCTGACGACGCTGAACCTGAAGATGGCCGCGCTTGGCAACGTGCGCACACAAACGCTGCGCGGCTTTTCGATCACCGAGATGCGCAAGATGGTGTCGACGCTGAAGTGAGCTTGTCGCAGCCTCAGGGCGGGTCGCCCGGAGGCTGCGCGTCACGGCGGCACTGCGCCCGCAGCTCAACCCAGCCTTCGCGGCCGAGCGCTTCGAGGGTGCGTATGTTCGCTTCGAAGATCTTGTCGGCTTCGGGAAAGGCGTCGACCGCACGTTCGACACTTTCTTCACGCAGCAAATGCAGCGTGGGGTAGGGCGAGCGGTTGGTGGCGTTGCCCATGTCGTCGTCTTCGGTGCCCGCAAACTGGTACTGCGGGTGAAAGCTCGCCACCTGGATGATGCCGCTCAGGTCCATCGCGTCGAGCAGTTGTTCTGCCTCATCGAGAAAGTCGTTGAACTCGGCAAAATCGACCATTGCCCGTGGGTGAACGACGAGCGTGGTTTCGATCTTGTCGGGCTTGGCTTCGGCGAGCAATTCCAGCTCTTCGCGCAGATCGGCGAGCAGCGAGCGCGCATCATCGGCACTACTGACCACACAGCGAATCTGCCCTTTCACCAGCGGCGCCTTGGCGAACGGGCACAGGTTCAGCCCGACCACGGCACGCGTGACCCAGGCAAGCGTTTCAGCGGTCACATCGGCCGTCATGAGCGCACCGCCTGCTTTGGGTAGACCTGTGATGTCATGGATGGGTACTCAGCGCACGGGGCTGCGGAGTATGCAATGCAATGAAACGCAACGCGGCCGTCGAGGCAACTGACTTCGCTCGGTGCACTCGCATTGAGCGCAGCACCACAGCAAAACCGTCAAAGCACGTCATGCATGCGCATGAAACTCGCAAAGCGCGGCAGGCCCGTGTTTGTGAGCCCGCGGTAGCGGTAGGTCACTACGCTGCCGATGGTCGGCGGCGCTCGGCGTTGCGCGTCGCTCAGGCCGCTGCCGATCAGGAAGCGGCGGCCTTCGGGCGTGCGCACTTCGAGCGCGCCGAGCAAGCCTTCATATTTGCCGCGGCCGGGGTGGTGCGCCACAACCGTGGCTTCGGCGTCGAGGCTGGGTTTGAGCTTGACCAGCACGTCGCTTCGGCCGCTGCTGCAAGGTGACGAGGCCAGGTGCAGCATCAAGCCTTCGCCGCCTTGCGCCACCGTCTGCGCCAGCCGACGTTGCAGGCTCTCGCGGTCGGCCAAGAGCGTTTGCGGCGCCGCAACCAGCTGCGCCCATCCGCGGTCTCGTGCGAGCGCCGAGATGCGCTCTGCCCGCTCGGCGAAGCTGCCACCGGCGTCCGGCAGCTCGAAGACCATGTAGCGCAAGTCGCGCCAGCCCACGTCGTTGGGCGTTTGCGCGCGCACCAGACCCGAGAGTTCATCGAAGCGGCCCCGGCCCAGCCACAGCTCGCCATCGAGCGGCAGGCGCGGCAATTGCTCAGTGAACCAGCGCGGCGCGGGCACCGTGCGGCCGCTGCGAAAGCGCAGCGTCTGTCCGTCCCACAGACCACGAACGCCGTCATACTTTTCGCTCACGAGGTAACAGGCCGGGTCGATGTGCGGGCCGTACACGGTGGCCAGCAGCGGTTCGGCCGCAGAGTCGGACCGAGCAAAGGCGCCGGGCGAAGGCAGCGAGGCGGCTGCCAGTGTCAACAGCAGGTGGCGGCGCAGGGTGTGCATCTTGGGATCCTTGGAGGGTGCTCGAATGCCGCCATGGTGTTGCACAAACTCCGGCGGCACCATCCGCCATGCGGGCTCGCCCGCACGAGGGCGCTCTCATGGGTGAAGAAGCCCATACCGCTTCCTATAATCAAATTCAACACCCGCGAGCCACCGCCATGAGCCCCGACTTCAAACCCGACGAGATCGAGCGCACCGCGCAAGCCGCGTGGGCCGCTGCCGACGTCTACCGCGTCACCGAAGACACGTCGCGCCCGAAGTACTACGCCTGCTCGATGCTGCCCTACCCCAGCGGCAAGCTGCACATGGGCCACGTGCGCAACTACACGATCAACGACATGCTCGCGCGCCAGCTGCGCATGAAGGGCATGAATGTGCTGATGCCGATGGGCTGGGACGCCTTCGGCCTGCCGGCCGAAAACGCAGCGATGAAGAACAAGGTGCCGCCCGCGAAGTGGACCTACGACAACATCGCCTACATGAAGCAGCAGATGCAGGCGATGGGCCTGGCGATCGACTGGAGCCGCGAAGTCGCCACCTGCGACCCGGCTTACTACAAGTGGAACCAGTGGCTGTTCCTGAAGATGCTGGAAGCCGGCATCGCTGAGCGCCGCACCCAGCTCGTCAACTGGGACCCGGTCGACCAGACCGTGCTCGCTAATGAACAGGTCATAGACGGCCGCGGCTGGCGCAGTGGCGCGCCGGTCGAAAAGCGCGAGATCCCTGGCTACTACCTGAAGATCACTCAGTACGCAGAGGAGCTGATGAACCAGGTGCAGCACCACCTGCCCGGCTGGCCCGAGCGCGTGAGGCTGATGCAAGAAAACTGGATCGGCAAGAGCGAAGGTGTGCGCTTTGCGTTCCCGCACCAGATCAAAGACGCCGACGCCAACCCAATCGGCGGCGGAAAGCTGTGGGTCTTCACGACCCGCGCCGACACCATCATGGGCGTGACCTTCTGCGCCGTGGCGCCCGAGCACCCGCTGGCCGCGCACGCAGCCGCTTCCAACCCAAAGGTCGCCTCGTTCATCGAAGAATGCAAGGCCGGCGGCACCACCGAAGCCGAGCTCGCCACGCAAGAGAAAAAGGGTGTGGCAACCGGCCTGTTTGTGGAGCACCCGCTGACGCACGAGCAGATCGCGGTCTGGGTCGGCAACTACGTGCTGATGAGCTACGGCGACGGCGCCGTGATGGGCGTGCCCGGCCACGACGAGCGCGACTTCGCTTTCGCAAAAAAGTACGGCATCGACGTCCTTCAGGTCATCCACGTCGATGGCGAACCGCACTTCACCTACGCTCACTGGCAAGACTGGTATGCGCTGAAAGACCTCTCTGGCCAACGCGCGGTGACGATCAATTCCGACGTCTACAGCGGCCTGTCCTTCAAGCTCGCGATTGACGCGGTCGCCAAGGCCTTGGAGGCGCGCGGCCTGGGCGCCAAGAAAACCACTTGGCGCTTGCGCGACTGGGGCGTGAGCCGCCAGCGTTACTGGGGCACGCCGATCCCGATCATCCACTGCGTCGGCTCCGCAGGCCCCGGGGGTTCCACTTCGGGGTGTGGCGTGGTGCCGGTGCCCGTGCAAGACCTGCCGGTCGTCTTGCCCGAAGACCTGATCCCCGACGGGTCCGGCAACCCGCTGAACAAACACGCGGCGTTCCTGAACGTGGCGTGCCCGAAGTGCGGGCAGCCGGCGCGGCGCGAGACCGACACGATGGACACCTTCGTCGACAGCTCGTGGTACTTCATGCGGTACTGCGACCCCGGCAAGACCGACGCGATGGTTGGCGCCGGGGCGAAATACTGGATGCCGATGGACCAGTACATCGGCGGCATCGAACACGCGATCCTGCACCTGCTGTACGCCCGGTTCTGGACCAAGGTGATGCGCGACCTGAAGCTGATCGAGGTCGACGAGCCCTTCACCAAGCTGCTCACGCAGGGCATGGTGCTCAACGAAGCCTTCGTGCGCACGGGCGCCGAAGGCGGGCGCGACTACCAATGGGCGAGCGATCTCAACATCGTGCGCGACGAACACGCCCACGTGGTCTCGGCTGCTGCCAAGAGCGACGGCGCGGCGGTGCAGTACGAAGGCTGGACGACCATGTCCAAGTCAAAGAACAACGGCGTCGACCCGCAGGAGCTGATCGCACGCTACGGCGCTGACACCGCGCGCCTGTTCGTGATGTTCGCGTCGCCACCCGAGCAGACCCTCGAATGGAACGATGCCGGCGTGGAAGGCGCGAGCCGCTTCCTTAGGCGGCTCTGGAACTTCGGCGCGCTCCGTGGCGACGGGCTCGGTACCGGCCCGACCCACACTGACGCACCCAGTGCCGGCGCGAGCGCGCTGCGCTTCGAAGTGCACACCGTGCTGCGCCAGATCAGCTACGACTACGAGCGCATGCAATACAACACCGTGATTTCCGGTGCGATGAAGTTGCTGAACGCGCTTGAGGGCTTCAAGGGCGAAGCGCCGGCCGCCGTGCGCGAGGGCTACGGCATTTTGCTGCGCGTGCTCTACCCAGCCTGTCCCCACACCACGTGGGTGCTCTGGCGCAAGCTTGGTTATGCAGCGGTGCACGGCGATTTGCTTGACGCGCCGTGGCCGCACGTCGATGAAGCGGCGCTGGTGCAAGACGAGATCGAGCTGATGCTTCAGGTCAACGGCAAGCTGCGCGGATCGATCCGCGTGGCCGCCACGGCGGGCAAGCACACGATTGAAGCGGCCGCAGTGAAGAGCCCTGAGTTCATCAAGTTCGCCGAAGGCAAGCGCCCGAAGAAGGTGATCGTGGTGCCGGGCCGGCTCGTCAATGTTGTGGTCTGACGCAGCTGCCTGAATGACGACTCGCCGCCGCCTTCTCGCCGCCAGCGCAGCCCTGCTCGCAGGCTGCGGCTTCGAGTTGCGGCGCGCGCCCGAGCTGCGTTTTCAGACCGTGCAGATCACCGGCTTCAACCCGCACTCCGCACTCGGCGAAGAACTTCGCCTCACGATCAACACCAGCACGACCACGCGCGTGGTGGCTAAGCTCGAACAGGCGCAGGTGGTTCTCGAATCGCTGAACGACGCCATTGAAAAGAGCGTTGTCGCCAGCAGCTCGGCGGGCCAGGTCACCGAATTCAGGCTGCGCGCGCGCTTCAAGTTCCAGCTCCGCAGCGTGGCTGGCAAAGAGCTGATCCCCGCCACAGAAATCTTGCTCAGCCGCGACGTGAGCTACACCGAGAGTGCCGCGTTAGGCAAAGCGCAGGAAGAGGCCACGCTCTACCGCATCATGCAGAGCGACATCGTCTCGCAAGTGCTGCGCCGGCTGGCCTCGGTGCAAACTTTTTGAAGCCGTACCGCTGATGCAAGTTCGCCCCGAACAACTCGCCGCGCAACTGCAAAAGGGCCTGCGCCCGCTCTACACCGTGTGGGGCGACGAGCCCTTGCTGGCGCAAGAGTTGAGCGACTTGATTCGCGCCGCTGCGCGCGCCAGCGGCTGCAGCGAACGCCAGGTGCACACCGTCGCCGGCCAGCACTTCGACTGGAGCGGGCTGCTCGGCGCAACGATGGCGATGAGCCTGTTCTCGGACCGGCAGTTGATCGAAATCCGCATTCCCACTGGCAAGCCTGGCAAGGACGGCTCCGAGGCGCTGCAGCGCCTGTGCGGAGCGCTCAGCCCCGACGTGGTCACGCTGGTGCAGTTGCCGCGGCTCGACCGGACGCAGCAAAACGGCGCTTGGTTCACCGCGCTAGACGCGGCCGGCGTCACGGTGCGTGTGGATCCGATTGACCGCAAGGCGCTGCCGGTGTGGATCGCACAGCGCCTTTCAGCTCAGAAGCAGCGCGTGTGCGGCGGCGAAGAAGGCCAGCGCACGTTGACCTTCTTCGCCGACCGCGTGGAAGGCAACCTGCTGGCCGCGCACCAAGAGATTCAGAAGCTCGGCCTGCTCTACCCACAGGGCGAACTGAGCTTCGAGCAGATCGAAGTGGCCGTTCTCAATGTGGCCCGCTACGACGTCTTCAAGCTCGGAGAAGCCGTGCTTGCCGGGCAGGTCGCGCGCGCTTTGCGCATGCTCGAAGGGCTGCAGGCCGAAGGCGAAGCGGCCGTGCTCGTGCATTGGACGCTGACCGAAGACATTCGCGCGCTCAAGCGGGTGCGCGATGCGATCGCAGGCGGCAAACCGCTGCCGATGGCGCTGCGCGAAGCGCGTGTCTGGGGTGCGAAGGAACGGCTGTTCGAGCGCGTGGTGCCGATGCTGAGCGACGCCGCCGTGGCGCGCCTGCTCGATGCGGCCCAGGTCTGTGATGGCCTCGTGAAAGGCCTGAAACACCCCGACTGGCCGCTCGAACCCTGGGAAGGTTTGAAGCGGCTGGTGCTGATGCTGGTGGAATGCACCGCCGCTGCGCCGGCCACACGCGGGCGCGCGGTCACCGCGCCTCGTTTGGCTCTGATCCCCTGACCCCTGCCCCTTGTACTTACGCGTGGTCGAGACGCCTGCCATTGCGCGCGCAACACGTCAGCTTTTCAAGCCGCACTGTCAAAGAGCAAGTGAGCCTTGCTGAATGCGGCGCCATTGGGCCAACACGTCTTCTTTCGTCCTGTAGCAGCCGAAGGCAGCGGTGTCTTGTGCGCGCACGATGGGGAATGAATCGAGGATGTAGGCCACGTCACTTTCGTTAACGCCGTACAGGTGCATGAACAGGCCATCGAGCGCGGCGAGGCGGGTGCGGCGGTCTTCGTCGTTCCAGACGAAGGGCGGCTTGACGCTGCCGTCGGCATTCACGTAGCCGAGGTCGCGCGCGAAGGGCGCCAAATCGTGAGCGGTGTAGCTTAGGTGGAGCACATGCTCCACCACCAAATCAGCGACAGATGATCCGCCGACACGGGCTTCAAATTTCGCGGGCGCGACGAACGGAAGCTGCTCAAGGATGAAGAGGTTGATGGTCTGCCCTTGTAGCTTCTGTCGCAACACATAGTCAAACGCGAAGCTATTGAGCGTGCCCGCGATCAGTGCAACGTCTCGGGCAGAAAGCCTTGGTCCATCCGGTTGCGGCACAAGCAGGGGAAGCTTGTTCCCGAAACCTACGCCAGGCAGCATCGAGGCAATCATGGTTCGCGCGTTCGTCGGCGAAGTGATCTCTTTGAAGCCGAGCGCCCATTCATTCGGGTTAACCGCTGTTTCGCTCGCCATGACGAGGAATTGAGGAACGGGGTAGCGGTCCGGCCGCTCCTTCAATGCCGATTGAATGGGTTGAGATTGCGCCGCGCGATGCAAATTCTCCGCATGGATCACCACATCGGCCGCGCGATGGTCGAACATTTGAACCATCTTGCCCTCGTACAGTGGAACGGCCTCAACCGCACCGCTCTGCCAACGGTTCAAGCCCGCGCTTGCAAATCCAAGCTGCTGCAACTCCGCTCGGGTGTGAAACAGCTTCGAGTCGTTGGTCATGTCGAACATGCGCACGTACTTGACCGGCCATACTTTTTGCTCGCTGCGCTGATTGGTCGCCTTGTTCAGTTCATCGCGCTTCACCAGCACCGGGTTGGCGCGGTAGATGCCGGTCGTGATGTCGGCGTCACGACGCGTGCGAAAGATTGGCGCCGCACCAGTATTGGGGTTCACGAGCGCAAAGTCTTCCGCGGTCAGCACCAGCGTTCGCTCGGGCGCATCGAGCTCTTGAAGTTGGTGAAGGCAGAAGGCGCAACGAGTGTGCGCAAACGCGCGCAGCGCGCCTGCGAACAAGATCACGCAGAACTTGAAGCTCGCATGCACGTCGGGGAAGAAGACCTTCTTGTTCTCGAAGTCGAACAAGGCCCCCAAGCGCCCGGTGGTCGAGATGCTGCGAAAGAATTCGGCCGCGCCCTTGTCCGCCGCAATGCCGCTCGGCGTGAGCAGCGCGACCACGCCGCCTGGGTGCACCAGTGCCTGCGCGCGCTCAACGAACAGGCTGTACAAGTTCACGTCGCCCCCACCAAGCAGCGGGTAGTCGCCCGCCTTGGCGAGAACACGCGCATTGGCCTCGGCACGGGTCGTTGCCTCGACATACTGTGCAGCCACTGGCGCGCCTTGCGTGTGCAACTCCACAATCAACTTCTTGCGGGCCGACGCGCGCGCCTGCATGGCAACCTTGGGCTCGCGCTCAGCGAACCACTCGACCTCTTGCAACTTGATGCGATCCCACGGCGGGTTGCCGATCACGGCGTCGAAGCCGCCTGCGCCGCCGGCCTTGAAGACCGTGGGGAACGCTGTCCACCAATGGAAGAACTGTTCGCGCGCTGCGAGTTCGCGGACCTGCGCCAGCAACGCATTGGCGGCGGCCACGCTTTCGCCCTTGCCCTCCATGCGCCCTTCAACGAGCACGGCCACCAGATTGCGCGCCGGCGAAAGCAGCTCGGTCAACGCGGGGCGCAAGCTGAGGTCACCGAGCTTGGCGAGCTTGGCCGCTGAATCGACCGGCCAGCCCGGCACGAGCCAGCGCAGCGCGCGCCAGAAGTCGAGCAAGGCGTGCAGCGGCGCGACCTGGGCTTGCGCCTCGGCAGCGAGCGTCTTGGAACGCTGCGCCTCGGCGATCTCGACGTCGGTGAAATCGGCCACCAGCTCCAGGCTCTTGGCCGCGATATCGAGCCGGTTCAGCTCACCCATCTGAAACAACATGCCCAGGTTTTGCATGCCACGCTGCACGGTGTCGAGCCGCTCGCCGTGCAGTGAGTCGCCAACCTTCAGGTGGTGATCGAGAAAGCTCAGCGGCGCACCCACGGTGAAGGTGTGCAGCCACAGCGATGTCTTGGCAAGCTCGACGGCCATCGGGTTTTTGTCGACGCCAAAGAGGGTCTTCTTCAGGATCATGCGGCGCACGATGTGGCGGTCGTCGAGCTGCGCATCGGTCACGGCCCAACCGTGCTGGCGCGCGGTGCCACGGATCGTTTTGCGAATGTCGGCCACTCGCGCCACCAGCGGGCTCAGCCACGGGCGACCGCTCTCGACCCATTGCGCGGCCCACTTCTGCTCGGCCACGAGTTGCTCGGCCGTGTTGATGGCTTCGAGCACGCGGTCGGCCAGGTCGTCAACGAGCGACACGAGAAAGTGGCCGCTGCCCATCGCCGGGTCACAAATCTTGAGTTCCAGGATCGCGCTGGCGGGGTCGAGTTTGTCGAAAACGTCCCAGTCGGATGGGTTCAAGGAGGCCTTCTTCTTGTACCTCTCGATTTGCGCCTCGAACGCCCTCACCCGCTCGCGCGCCAGCAGGCCGACCGATTCACGCAGGATCAGCCGCACCAGGTCGTCGTGGGTGTAGTAGCTGCCAGAACCCTTGCGCGCAAAACTCGCCGGCTGGGCGGTGATGCGGTTGATCTCGGGCTTGTCGCGGTAGTCGTCGGCTGCCTGAACCTCGTGAACAAGCGTGTATTCGAGCAGGCGCTCGTAGATGCCGCCAAGGTGCGAGACGGCAAGATCGCGGTAGTTGATCCACGCGAGCAACAGGTCTTCGGTGCGACGTGAGAGCGCGTCGATCAGCGGCGCCATCACCGCGTCGGGTACCCGGGTACGTTCGAGCAGCGGTGCGCGGGCACGGTCGAACAGGCCGCCGTTGTAGGCAGGCATGCCAACCGCATCGTCGCCTTCGTCGATGAGCAAGAACACGCCCTTCAGGTCGCGCCAGATGTTGTCGAGCCGGCTGGCAAACACCTTGCCGCCATCAATATCGTCGCGCACGCGTTCGCGCAGGCGGCGCACGCTGTAGTCGCGGTAGCGCGGGTCGCGCACTGGCAGCAGCTGGCGGTCTTCGGCGTAAAACAGGAACAGCAGGCGGTACAGGAAGATCAGCGCCGACTCGCGAACTTCGTCGAGGTAGTCACGCGTGTACTGCTCGCGGGTGAACTGGCCGTAGCCGACCTTCTGTTTTTGCGCTTGCAAATCACCATCGGCCAGCGCCTGCGCGAGCCTCGGAAAAATTTCGGTGAACACGCGGGCGCCCAGGTCTTGCGAGACCCTTTCTTCATAGAGCCGCGCTTCGTTGAGCGCGTAAGCGTGAAAGCTGCGGTTGCCACTGTCCCACCCAGCCTGGAGCAAGAAGGCCTCGCGGTTGAAGAGCAAGAAGAAAAGCTTGAGCGCGTGATCGGGCGCCATGCCGTCAAGCTCGCCTTGAACACCCGGCACTCCTAAGGCGAGCGCAAGGTCGATCTCGAAGAACTCTTCAGTTCGGGAGCGTGCGTCCTGGTAGTACAAACGCCAGATGGCACCGTTGGTCAGCAGGCCCCATTTGACAGCGCGGTCGCTGACCATCTCGGCTCGGCTGAGGTAGCGCAACATTTGCGATGACGGAGCGCCAGGGTCGGTGGCCTCGGCTGCGTCGCCACGGTCGAGCGGGCGCATCCAGCGTTTGGCTTCGAGGATGGCCAGTCCGTGGCGGTAGCGGTGCGCTTCTTGGTTTTCGTTGCGCGCGGCTTGCATGGCCTGCGCGTTCGGGAACAAAAGGATGTCCGGTACGTCCTCGCGGCGCTTGGGCGAGAGATTGACTTGCGGAAGATAGTCATTTCCCCACCCCAACTGAACGAGCACGGGTTCGATGACGAGCTGTTCGGTCTGGGCTTCGTTGAGCGTGGCGTCGGCTCTGAGCTGACCGTAGATCGCTGCGAGCGCGTCTCGAAAGCGGGTCAGCGCGCTTGCGTCGAGTGCTTGAAAGGGAGGCGTCTCGCAAATTCCTCGCAACAAAAAGTCTTGGGTAAAAAGTTGTCCCTGCATGGCGCGGCAGTGTACGGGGCGAGCCTCGGCTCACGTGGCCTGCGCGACCCGCGCGTTCACCGGTTGGCGTGGTGCCAGAACGGGTGCTCGGCAGGCAAGGGCTCGGTGTTGAACACAGCGAGCACGGCGTGCTGCACGTGTTCACACCTGAGCGCCGAGATCAGGCCGGCCTCAACAACATGCGCGTCATGCCGTGGCAGCGCCGAGCAGGCGTTCCAGCGCATGCTGCACCGTTTGCTCACGCACCGCGCTGCGGTCGCCGCCCAGCATCAGCAGTTCGCTGCTTGTGGCTGCGCCGCGCTGCGCCAGGGCGAGCCATACCGTGCCAACGGGCTTGCCCTGGATCGCACCACCGGGCCCGGCGATGCCGGTCACCGCCACCGCGAGGTTCGCGCGCGAATGCGCCAGCGCGCCCGCAGCCAGGGCCAGCGCCACCTCTTCGCTGACAGCGCCATGGGCCGCAATGACATCGGCATTGACACCCAGCAGCTCGATCTTCGCGTCGTTGGAATACGTGACGAAGCCGCGTTCGAACCAGTCGCTTGAGCCAGCGACCGCAGTGCACGCTGCAGCGAGGAGGCCGCCGGTGCAAGACTCGGCAGTGGCGATCATCAACCCACGCGAACGCAAGGCGTTCGCAAGCACGAGCACGGTGGCTTCGAACTGCTTCACACGAACCTCCACAGCGCAATGGCGAGCAGCGTGCACAGCGCCGCCACGAGGTCGTCAAACAAAATGCCGAAGCCCTGCGCCCAACCCACCGGCTGACCGCGCCGGCCCTTGAAGAGAGCGTCGGCCCAGGCCACCGGGCCGGGCTTGGCGGCGTCGAAATAGCGGAACAGCGCGAAGGCGCACAGCTGCGCCCAGATGCCCGCCGGGGTGACGAGCCACAGAATCAGCCAGAACGCGACGATCTCGTCCCAAACAATCGCGCCAGGGTCGGCCACGCCCATGCGGCGCGCCGTGACCGTGCAGGCCCACCAGCCCACCAGAACGCTCACCGCCAACAGCACCGCCCACTGCAGCGAGCTCAGGTGCGGCTGCATCACCGCGAACGCGACCCAGGCCCAGAGCGTGCCGACGGTGCCGGGCGCCACCGGCGACAGGCCGCTGCCGAAGCCGAGTGCGATCGCATGAGCCGGGTGCGACAGCATGAAGCGCCACGTCGGCTTGCGCGGTGCGGTGGCGACCGGCGGGTTCAGCGAAGGTGGGGCGTTCACTGGATTACCTTCGTGTTGCGCACTGCAGTGCGTGTGCCTTCAAGCGGCTGGGCAAGGTTCATGTCTTGAAATGGTCGAAAGAAGTGAAGTCGTTGGCGACCACGCCGCCGTGGTGGTCGACGAGCCGCAACCCGGCTTCGCGTTCGATGCGGCCGATGCAGCTGACCGGCACACCGGCATGCTGCGCGGCAGCAGCGACCTGGGCAGCGCACTGAGGCGGCGCGGTGAACACAAGCTCGTAGTCGTCCCCGCCAGCGAGCGTGAACTCGCGTTGCTGCGCAGCTGGCAAAGTGGACAGAACGGCGCTGCGGGGCAGCGCGTCAACGTCGACTGCAGCGCCCACATTCGAGCGTCGCAAAATATGCGCGAGGTCGCCGAGCAGGCCGTCGGAGACATCGATCGCGCTGGTCGCCACGCCACGCAGCGCCATGCCGAGCGCGACGCGCGGTTGAGGTTGCTCCATTGCCACGCGCACGCTGCCAAAAGCCTGCCCGGGCAACTCGAGCGTGCCGCGGAACACCTCGAGCGCGGCGCGTGCGTCGCCAAGCGTACCGCTCGCGTAGAGCAAGTCGCCGGGCTGCGCGCCAGAGCGCAGCAGGGCTTGGCCGGTGGGCACTTCGCCGAACACGGTGATGCAGATGTTGAGCGGGCCCTGGGTGGTGTCACCTCCGATCAGCTCGCACTCATGTTGATCGGCGAGCGCGAGCAGGCCTTGTGCAAAGCCGGCGAGAAAGTTTTCATCGACACGCGGCAAGGCCAGGGCCAGTGTGAAGGCGACCGGCTTGGCGCCGCACGCCGCCAGGTCGCTCAAATTGACGGCCAGCGCCTTGTGGCCCAGGCGCTGCGGCGCGACTGTGGGCAGGAAGTGCCGTCCCTCGACCAGCATGTCGCTCGACACCGCCAACTGCGTGCCGGGCGAGGTGGCGAAGAGCGCGCAGTCGTCGCCTACACCGAGTGCGGCGCGCTTTACGCTGCGGGTGAAGTACTTCGCGATGAGGTCGAATTCGCCCAAAGCCACGGCTCTACTTCCCAAAGCTGATGAGCTGCGCGGTCTGCATGTTGGCCGTGATCACTTCGTGCTCGACCTCGTGTGGGTTGACCTTGCCGAGCGTGGTACGCACCCCCACATTGCCCGACTCAACCGTGCCGCAGCTCGACAGCAGCGCGACGGCGCCGGCCAGCAAAGCCATTCCCAGCAGGACGCGTTTAACCACCGAAACTCCAACGAGGCCGCAGCACACACTGCGCGTTGATTATCCGTGGCAGCAGGCGCAGTTCAGGGCGGCAGTTCGCGCAGCAGATTGGCGAGTTCGACGGCCGACTTGACGTCCATCTTCTCGAAAACCCGCGCGCGGTGGACTTCAACGGTGCGCACGCTGATGTCGAGCATGTCGGCGATCACCCTGTTGGGCCGGCCTTCGATCACGAGGCGCATCACGTCGCGCTCGCGCTCGGTGAGTTCGGCCATGCGCCGCAGGCGGGCGGCGCGTTCGAGCCGGTCGCGGATCGCGACCTCGCTCTTGCGCAGAGCCTGCTCGATCCGATCAACCAGCGCGTTGTCTGAGAACGGTTTTTCCACGAAGTCGAACGCGCCGCGCTTGACGGCTGTCACCGCGGTCGGCACATCGCCGTGACCGGTCAGGAAAATCACCGGAAGCGCTGCGAGCACGCCGCGCTCGTGCAGTCGCTCGAACAAAGCCAAGCCGCTCATGCCGGGCATGCGCATGTCGAGCAACAAGCAGCTTGGTGCGTTCGGCCAGCCCGCCTGCGTCGATGCCGGCAGGGCGGTCAGGAACGCTTCGAAGGCTTCGGCGCTGCCGAATGATTCCGACAACAACCGGCGCGAGCGCAAAAGCCAGGCAAGCGAGTCGCGCACCACCTCTTCGTCGTCAACGAGATAAACCAGCGGGTGACCGAGGCTCAACGGGAGGGGCTGAATCATGGCGCGGGCTCGGTGGTTTCGGGCCGGTGCGGTCTGCCCGGTGCTGCTGTGTCAGCCGGCAGTGTGAACCTGAATTCCGCGCCGGCACACCGATCCGGCGCTGCCGGTTGGAGATTCCGGAAATCAAGCACGCCGCCATGCTGTTCGATCACAGTGCGGCACAGGCTCAAACCCAGTCCCATGCCTTCGCTGCGGGTGGTGAAAAATGGCGTGAACAAGCGTCGCGCGACCTCGGGAACGATGCCCGGCCCGTTGTCGACCACGCTGAATTCGACCCAGCGTGCATGACTCTGCCGCACGCGCAAACCGAGCACGCGATCACCTTGCGGCGTGGCTTCTTCCATCGCTTGGATGCCGTTGCGGGTGAGGTTGAGCAAAACCTGCTCGATCATCGTGCGATCACACACCACGCGCAGCGGCAGTGCCGGCAAATCGACCTCGATTCGGGCGCCGCTCTTGCCCGCCTGCAGGCGGGCCAGCGGCAGCACCGCGTCGATCAGCGCGTCGACACGCCAGGCTTCGCGCGGCTGCTCGCGGCGGCGAACGAAGTCGTTCACGCTCTTGATCACGCGGCCAGCGCGCTCGGCCTGCTCGGCGATGCGCTGCACCGCCTGGCGCAGCAGCGGCAGGGTGTCAGGGTCGACGCTTGGGGTTTCCGTCTCGGTTTCGGTTTCGGTTTCATTGCCATTGCCAAGGCGCCGATCAAGCAGGTTCATCGAACCAGCCGCATAGCTGGCGATCGCGGAGAGCGGCTGGTTCAGCTCGTGGCTGAGCAGCGACGCCATCTCGCCAACCGTGGCCAGCCGCGCCGTAACCTGCAAGCGCTCTTGCTGCTGGCGCGCGAGCTCCTCGGCCCGGCGCTGTGCGCTGATGTCGAGAGCGGCGCTCATCCAGCCGGTGTGGCGGCCGCTGCCATCGACCAACGGCGCCTCGAAAATAAGCACCGAAATGCGCTCGCCGCCACGCTTGACGAAGATGGTCTCGAAGCCCTCGCGCGATTCCTGCGGCGCTTGTTCGTCGGCCTTGCGGGCGAGCCGTACTCGCTGTTGGCTTTCATATTTCGCAGCCAGCTCGGGCGGCCAGTAAGGCGGTGATTCGCTGTTCTGCAGTTCGGCCGCGGTGAAGCCAACCATCTGGCAGAACGCCGGGTTGACATAGGTGATGCGCCCGCTTAGGTCGCGCGCGCGCAGGCCGGTGGCAAGCGAGTCTTCCATCGCCTTTCTAAACGCCAGCGCTTCCGCGAGCGCGCCTTCGGCGCCGGCGCGCAAGCGAACATCACGGGCCAGAAAAACCACAACACCAGCGAGGGCCAACGACAAGCCGAGTACCAGCGCCACCGCCAGGTTGGGAATAAGCTGTGGCCCGCCGCTGCGGCTGTCGAGCCGCAGTTGCAGCGGCTGACCCCGCAGGTCGACAAGCCGCTCGGCCAAGTACACGCCGGCGCCGCGCTGACGGCCGGCACGCGCGATGCGGGTGCCGTCGGCCTCGACGAAGGAGAGCTCGTAGCCGCGGGTGATGTCGCCTGGGAGCGATTCTTCGAGCAGTTGGGCCAGCGCGATGGTGGCCGAGACAAACCCATCGGGCCGGCCCGACGTCGCCAGCGGAATGCACAGGTCGATCACCTCCACGCCTCCGCCGTCGGCGCGCGGAACGAAGTAACTGCGCGAAAACTGCGGCATGGCAAAACGTTGCGCCGCGTTGCAAGCGACCTGCAAGTCGAATTCGATATCGGCACGCCGGAACCGCACGAACAGCGGCACCTGCAAGGGGGAGTCGGTCGCGTCGGTGATGGCCATTTGCGGGTCGCGGCGCTCGATGCGCAGCAGCTCGCGACGTGCGCGCAGCAGCGTGGTCGTTTCTGCGTGCCAGAGAGCGGGCGTGGGTTCGTTCCACATCAGCGCCTGCAGGCTTTGCTGGTGGCGAGCGAGCGCCTGTCGAATGTCGGTTGCGGAAGCGGTGGCGGCCTGCTCGACCTGCTCTTGAGTGCGGTTGCGCTCGGAGCTGATCGTTAGCCACACCAGCAGCGACTGCGCCACGATCAGCAAGGTGACCAGCGCGCCCCAGAGCGCAAGTCGGCGCACCGGCCATGCGCGCGGCACGCGAGATACGGACGGCAGAGGATCGGTCATGCGGATGGCGGCAAACGCCGGTCGATATTGACCCTGCAGTATTGCGGACGATGGCATGTTGCCGCTGCGCCGTTTTGCCCATGCCGCTGAAGCTGCCCCAGCCCCGCACTGCGCGCGCCTTGACGGTACGAGCCGCTCCTACAATGCCCGCTCAAATGCCCAGCGTCAGTGCTCAAAAGCGGGCGCGCGCAACGACCCCACAACGACCAAGACAGGCCACCATGAACAACTCCGAACAGAAGGCCGCCGAGTTGCGCCGCGCAGCGCTTGAGTATCACGAGTTCCCGACGCCAGGCAAGGTCGCGATCCACGCCACCAAGCAAATGGTCAACCAACGCGACCTGGCGTTGGCGTACTCACCCGGCGTGGCCTCGGCCTGCGAAGAGATCGTGGCCGACCCGGCAAACGCGTTCAAGTACACCTCCCGCGGCAACCTGGTCGCCGTGATCACCAACGGCTCGGCCGTGCTTGGCCTGGGCGACATCGGCCCGCTGGCGGCCAAGCCCGTGATGGAAGGCAAGGCGGTGCTGTTCAAAAAATTCGCCGGCATCGACGTGTTCGACATCGAGGTCGACGAGAAAAACCTCGACAAGCTGATCGACGTGATCGCCGCGCTAGAGCCGACCTTCGGCGGCATCAACCTCGAAGACATCAAAGCACCGGACTGTTTTTACGTGGAACGGGCGCTGCGCGCGCGCATGAAGATTCCGGTCTTTCATGACGACCAGCACGGCACAGCGATCGTGGTCGGCGCGGCCTTCCTGAACGGACTGAAAGTCGGCGGCAAAAACATCAGGGAAGTGAAACTCGTGACCTCGGGCGCGGGCGCCGCAGCCCTTGCCTGCCTTGGGCTGCTCGTGAAGCTGGGCTTGCCGCGCGAGAACATCTGGGTCACCGACCTCGCCGGCGTGGTCTACGAGGGCCGCACCGAACTGATGGACGCCGACAAGATCGTCTTCGCGAAGAAGACCGAACTGCGCACACTGTCGCAGGTCATAGAAGGCGCCGACGTGTTCCTCGGCCTGTCGGCCGGCGGCGTACTGAAGAAGGAGATGGTCGCGAAAATGGCCGCCAACCCGATGATCTTCGCGCTGGCCAACCCGACGCCCGAGATCCTTCCCGAAGAGGTGAAGGAAGTGCGCAGCGACGCGATTATTGCGACCGGGCGCAGCGACTACCCGAACCAGGTCAACAACGTTTTGTGTTTCCCGTACATCTTCCGCGGCGCACTTGACTCAGGCGCAACCACGATCACGATCGAAATGGAGATCGCGGCGGTGCACGCCATCGCCGAGCTCGCGCAGGCCGAGCAGAACGAAGTGGTGGCGGCGGCCTATGCCGGCGCGGCGCTGAGCTTCGGGCCCGACAACCTGATTCCCAAACCGTTCGACCCGCGTCTGATGATGCGCATCGCGCCGGCCGTGGCCAAAGCAGCGGCCGACTCGGGCGTGGCAGCGCGCCCCATCACCGACATGGAGGCATACCGCGAGAAGCTTCAAACCTTCGTGTACGCCTCGGGCACGACGATGAAACCGATCTTCAACATGGCCAAGCGAGCGATCAACAAGCGCATCGCTTACGCCGAAGGCGAAGAGGAGCGTGTGCTGCGCGCGGCACAGGTCGTCGTCGACGAAGGCCTGGCCCGGCCGACGCTGATTGGGCGGCCCGAGGTGATTGCGCAGCGCATCGAGAAATTTGGCCTGCGCCTGGCAGCGGGCACCGACTATGACCTCGTCAACACAGAAAACGACCTCCGCTATCGCGACTACTGGCAAACCTACCACCAGCTCACGGCGCGCAAGGGCGTGACCGCACAGCTCGCCAAGATCGAGATGCGCCGGCGCCTGACGCTGATCGGCGCAATGCTGCTGCGCTCGGGCGAGGTTGACGGCATGCTTTGTGGCACCTGGGGCACGACCTCGCTGCACCTGCATTACATCGACCAAGTCATCGGCAAGCGTGAAGGCGCCCAGACCTACGCCTGCATGAACGGGCTGATCCTGCCCGGCCGGCAGGTGATGCTGGTCGACACGCACGTGAACTACGACCCGACAGCGCAGCAACTTGCCGAGATCACGGTCATGGCTGCCGAAGAAATGATGCGCTTCGGCCTTCAACCCAAGGCGGCGCTGCTCTCGCACAGCAACTACGGCTCCAGCAACCAGCCCTCGGCGGTGAAGATGCGCGATGCTCTGGCGTTGTTGCAGCAACAGGCGCCATGGCTCGAAGTCGACGGCGAGATGCACGGCGACACCGCGCTCGATGGCGTGTACCGCAAGGAAATCATGCCTGGCAGCCCGCTCACGGGCGAGGCCAACCTGCTGGTGCTGCCGAACATCGACGCTGCCAACATCAGCTACAACCTGCTCAAGACTGCGGCCGGCGGCGGCATCGCCATCGGCCCAGTGCTGCTCGGCGCAGCCAAGCCTGTGCACATCCTGACGCCTTCGGCGACCGTGCGACGCATCATCAACATGACCGCGCTGACGGTCGCAGACGCAAACGCTGCGCGCTAAAACCACTGGATGATGCGACATGAATGCCCAGTACGCCGCTCGTCCGGCGACAGTGCTTTTCACGCATTGGTCACAAAGACCGGGCAAACCCGAAGGTCTTGGCGCGCTCAGGAGATGAGCCAAAGCAGTAGTTTTAATGCCCTGACATCTTCACAAGCGCCGATACATTGAGGCCGATATTGAGGTAGTGTTCGCTCACTATCTGGCGCCCGGCCCTGCACCAATTTTAGGCAGATGCTTGAGATTTTGCGGCTGGTTCGGTAACATCGCGGCTTCTGATTTCAGGGATTTTCCGTGTTTTTCTCCGCTCAGCCACCTAGGTGGCAAGCCCTGCACCGGTGGGGGCTTTTTGTCATATTGGCGGGGTCGGTACTGGCATCAGGTGCTGTCCAGGCCAAAGAGTTGGCGTCGGACGCACGTCTTGCTGCAGGCACGGTGGCGTTGGCGCAACTGCCCGCCGAAGCGCAAAACACTCATCGTCTGATTCTCGCTGGCGGGCCGTTTCCGCATCGCAAGGACGCCACCGTTTTCAGGAATCGCGAACGAGCTTTGCCTGAGGAGCCAAGCGGTTACTACCACGAGTACACGGTTCACACGCCGAGGTCGCGGGACCGCGGCGCTCGCCGAATTGTTTGCGGAGGGAATCAGCCAACCCGGCCGAAGTCTTGTTTTTACACCGGCGATCACTACGCAAGCTTTCACCAGATTGCTCAGTGAGAGCCGGAACGGGTTCGTTTTTTGAGGTTTGTTTTTTGACTTGAGGAGGAACGCGACCATGCTTTTGCAGACAGTCCGTCCGAACATTGTTCAATCGATCCGCGCGTTCCGCGTGGAGGATCTGATGGACGCGGCGCAAGTCGCCAGCCAACATTTTCTCTACGCAAACCTGACCGCGGCCCAGTCCAAACAGGACGTTCTTGAAGGTATTGCGCAGGCATTTATGTTTCCTGCGCACTTCGGGAAGAACCTCGATGCACTCTATGACTGCATGACCGACTTGGTCCACAAGTCGGGCTCGCAGCCCGGCTTTGTGGTGGTGCTGGAGCAATTGCCCGACAACCCGCGCTTTGATCGCGAAGCTCGCGAGCAACTGCTCGATGTGTTTCGCGATGGGGCCGACTTCTGGGCCGAGCGGAAGGTCGCATTCAGGTGCTTCTATTCTTTTCAGTAGCCCGCTCCCAAGAACTAGGGTCATGGGAGCGGGCGACAGATGTGGCCCCCAGTGTTTCAGACAAGCCAGCCAAGCCGGCCGCTAAGAGCGCAGCGAACAGCAGCTTCGGCATGAACATGCCTTTGATGAGCAGTGCGTTCGATACTGCCATGTGGTTGAACGCCGCCTAAGCAGCGATCACGCGGCCCCAGGAAGCACCTGGGGCAGTGTTTCGTGCTTGACGGCAGTTTTAAGTGCTGGAAAGAGCGCAGCACTGCGCCAGGGCGGCGTGCCTCACTGCGGCGACAACGTGGCCGCAAGGGCCAGGTATTCGCTCACCGGCACTTCTTCAGCGCGACGCTGAACGTTGAATTCGCCAGCAAAGCGGCGTTCTTCCAGCCAACGCCCAAGCGTGTGACGCAGCAGCTTGCGGCGCTGCGAGAACGCGACCCGGACCATCTCGCCGAGCAACTCAGCATCGACCTCCGAAGTGGCCTCCAAGGGCCGCATATGCACCACCGCCGAATCGACCCGCGGTGCTGGCTCGAAAGCCTCGGGCGGCACGTCGAGCACCGACTCGATCTGGTAGCGCCACTGCAGCATCACGCTCAGGCGCCCGTACTCTTTTCCGCCCGGCGCAGCGGCCATGCGGTCGACCACTTCCTTCTGCAGCATGAAGTGCTGGTCGACCACGTGGGAGGCAACCCCAAGCAGGTGAAACAGGATAGGCGTGGAGATGTTGTACGGCAGGTTGCCGACCACCCGCAAGCGCTGTCCAGCGCGCGCCGCCAGCGCCGAGAAGTCGACCTTCAAAACGTCGGCTTCGATCACCTCAAGCTGGGGCCGCTGACGCAGCCGGTGCGCGAGGTCGCGGTCAAGCTCGATCACGGTGAGCCGCTGGCAGCGTGCCACCAGCGGGTCTGTCATGGCACCGAGACCAGGGCCGATCTCGACCAGCGCTTCGCCCGGCTCGGGGCGAATGAGGTCGACGATCGCATCGATCACCGCGCGGTCGGTCAGGAAATGCTGGCCGAAGCGCTTGCGGGCAATGTGTTGGGCCACGCAGCGCTTACTGCGGCGGCTCGCGCAGCTCGACGTAGGCGCGGCCGCGCAGATCGCGAATCCAGTCGCTGTAGGCTTCGTCGAACTTTTGCTCGCGCAGAACGTTGCGCACTTGCTCGCGCTGCTGTTTGAGGTCGAGCACCGCTTCGCGGCGCTCCACGACCTGGATCAGGTGCACGCCGAAGCGCGAAACGATGGGGTCGGAAATGCCGTTGATCGCCAGCGCGTTCATCGCATCCTCGAACTCGGGCACCAGCATGCCGGGAGACGACCAGCCGAGGTCGCCACCACGCGGCGCAGAACCATCTTCGGAGTTTTCTTGCGCCATCTGCTCGAAGGTTTTGGCGCCGCTGACGATGCGGGCCTTGAACTCGGCCAGGCGCCGGCCGGCGGCTTCCTGCGAGAGCTGTGCGGAAGGCCGCAGCAGGATGTGCCGCGCGCGCGTTTGCGGCACTGTGAAGCCGCCACCCCGGCTCTGGGTTCGATCAACCAGCTTCAGCACATGGAAGCCAGCGCCGGAACGCAACAGCGTCGGCGCAACGTCACCCGGTTTGAGCGCCTTGACGAAGTCGACGAACACGTCGGGCAGGCGATCAGCCGGGCGCATACCGATCAGCCCGCCTTGTGCGCGGTTGCCATCTTCAGAGACTTCGCGCGCGACGGCGTCGAAGGGTTCGCCGGCCTTGACGCGTACCAACGCCGCAGCCGCGCGGCCCTCGCGCTGGCTCAGCTCGGCCGGGCTTGCGCTTTCGGGCACAGGGACAAGGATTTGCGCGATGTTGAGCTGCATACCGCCGGCCGCTGCGGCGCGGCGCTCGAGCGTCAAGTCGATCTCTTCGTTGCTGACCTTGATGCGCGCGTTCACCTCCCGCTCACGCACGCGCTCCATCAGCATCTGGTCACGCAGATTGTTGCGGAACGAGGAATAGGCGATGCCCTGTTGCTGCAGGCGAGAGCGCAGCTGCGGCATCGACATCTGGTTCTGCACCGCCACGTTGAGCACGGCACGGTCGAGTTCGGCTTCGTCAAGCCGTTGGCCGGTCTCTCGCGCGTTGGTGATCTGTACGCGCTCGCTGATGAGCGCGTCGAGCACCTGCTTGCGCAACTCGTCGGACGGCGGCAAAGCCGTCTTTTCCTTCGTGGCGCTTTCAATGACGCGGGCGATTCGCTGCTGCAGCTCGGCGTTGGTGACGAGCTCCTGGTTGACCACGGCGACGATGTAGTCGGCGGTGCTCGGCACCCCCGCGGCGCGGTTCTGGGCCGGCGAGAGCGGCGCGGCCATGACGAGGGCCGCGCAGACCGCCAAGCGAACGCCCGCTTCACGAAGCAGGGCCAGGTGGCAGGTGGAAGTTTCAGTCATAAGCATTCAATGCGGGGCCCGGAGCGCGATCATCGCGCAGCAGTCGGAACCCCGGAATATTGTCCTTCAAGAGCTGCAGCGGGTTAGAACCGAGGTTCAGGCGCGACAAGCCCACCAATTCGAGCTGTACCGAAAGGCGTGTGGTGGCCTCGCTGCGCCCTGTCGAAAGCCTCGACGCGACGACCCGGCCAATCCAGCAGCCAGCGTCGTATTCGACTCCGACCACCGAGTCAATCAACCGCTTCTCGAGGGTGCTGTAGTTGATGCGGCCCACGCCGTACCAGCTGCCCTGACAACTTCCGGCGCTGCGCCCGCCCACTTGCGACGGCAGCGGACCATAAATTGGCCATTGCCAGCCGAGTTCCAACTGTTCGCTGAGGCCGCGCGTCAAGCGGTAGGTGGCGCTGAGCGTGCGGTACGGGCCGGGCGAATAACGCGTCGACACGATCGAACGCGCCAGGCGTTTGCTGTCGGGGCTGTACTGCAGGGAGGCTTCGAGCGCCCAATTGGGCACGAGCGTGGTGGAGCCAAGCAGCAGCAGGTCGGAAAAGCGCTGCGTGAGTGCCGGGCCGACGCCCGAGAACGGGTCGAACGTGCCCGTGGTGTCGCTTGGGTTGTCCACCTTTGGCGTGACGAGCTGATCGCGGAACAAGTAACGCTGTGCCAGCCCCAAGCGCAATATTTCGGCGCCGGTTTCAGCGCTGAGCACCCGCGTGGTCACTCCGGCGGTGAGCTGGTGCGCGTCGGACACGCGGTCAACGCCGGAAAACGCGCTCTCGCTGAAAATTGAATCGAAGTTGAAGTCTTTCGCCGAAGAATCGAAGTTCGGCAACCCGGCCTGGTCGCGGAACGGCGTGTTGACGTACAGCAGGCGCGGCTCCACTGTTTGGCGAACGCTGCGGCCGAAGAAACTGGTGTCGCGCTCAAGAACCCAGCTGCTGTCAACGCTGAGCGTGGGGACCACGCGCGTTGCGCTGGTGCGGCCGTCGGCCAGCGGCTGGTCGAGCGAATAAGCCGCTGCGTTAAACGAGAGTTTGGGCGTGAGCGTCCACCCAGGCGAAGCGAACGGCCGGCTCAGATTGCCCAGCGCGTGCACGCGCGAGCCGACGGGGCGGCGCACGGTGACAGCGTCGGTCGGATTGGTGAACCGGTTGAACTCGCCTTCGAAGCCGACATCGAAGCCGCCGCCCAGCCGTTGCACATATCGCGCACCGATCTGCGGCAGGCGCTCGTAGGGCGCCTCGATGCGGGTCGTGAGGTCGGCGGTTTGAAGCACCTGCCAGCGTTGCACGCGCAGGTAGCCGTTCCAATCGTCGCCAAACGGACGCGTGACTTCCAGGTCAGACGCGAGCAGGCGCGGCGTGAGACTGGCTTGGTCGCGCGGGAAGTCTTTCCAATAGTCGTTGTCGGAAACGCGCAGCACCCGCAAGCGCGCCCGCAGGTCGTCGACGAACTCGGTCTGGTACGACCCGGTCAGCGCGTAGCGCGTGGTACCGCTGAGCTGGTCGAAAGGCAGCAGGTTCACGCGCACCTCGCCGCGCTGGCCGGGCTCTAGGTAGCGGAACTCGCTCTCGAGCCCACCGCCACGGCGCGTGCTGAGCTGGGGCGTGAAAGTGGCGTCGCGGTTCGGCGCGATGTCCCAGTAGTAGGGAATCGAGAACTGAAAGCCGCTCTTGGTGTCGAGGTCGAAATTCGGCGGCAGCCAGCCCGATTTGCGCGCATCGGTCAGCGGAAAGCTCAGGCGCGGCGCGGCCAGGATTGGCACGCCGTAGAAACGCAGCACAGCGTTGTCGGCTATGCCTTCGTTGTTGGCAAAGTCGATTTGAACCCGGTCGGTCGAGAGCAGCCAGGCCGGTGTGGCGGAACCGTTGGCCGGGCAGCTCGTGTAAGTGGCGCGGCTCGCCACTGCTCGCTGCTCGTCGACGAAGTCGACCCTCTGCGCAGTGCCGCCGGCACCGATCCGGCTGAAGCGGTAGCTCGGGTTCAGGAAGAAGCCTTCAAAGCGCTGCACCTTGAGCTCCAACTCGGGGCCGGTGTAAATGTTGCCCTCGCGGCTGATGCGCACGTTGCCCTTCGCGATAGCCAGGTCGTCGAATGACTGGTAGATGAGCCGATCAGCGCTGATCACGGTGCCGCCGCGGCGAAATTCGGCGTTGCCCTCGGCTACGGTATCCAGATCCGGGCGACCGCTCAGGGTCTGTGCTTGCAGAATGATTGGCAGCCGGCGCGCCGCGTCGCCGCGCGGCGTTGGTTGCAGGGCCGGCGCCTGGCGCAGCTCAATGCCACTGGCGGCCGGGTCTTCGGCCCGTGCCGGTGTCCCCAGCATCGTGGCGAGCGCGGCAAGCGGCGGGGCGAGGCGCCAACACACAGCGGCGGAGGGTCGGCAGGTCAGCAACAAAGGCAACAGACAGTGGGGTTCGCCGTGCGGCGCGCGCTGCGCGGGCGCGAATGCGTGGCGGTCAACCTCATCGACGACAGCCTCGCCACCCGGCAGAGTGGTTTGTAGAATCGATTATCCACGAGGCACCACGCGACCTCGACTGCAAAACGACCGGCCGCACCACGCGGCCACACACCCCGGACCTGCCCTTGACCTCATCAGCCGCTGACCCCATCGCGTGGGCCGACCCAACCCGCCAACACGCGTTCGAAACCTGGCTGCAAGCCGTGGCGCCCACGCATGGCCTGAACACGGCGACGCTGCGCAGCGCCTCGGCCGACGCAAGCTTTCGGCGCTACTTCCGCATCGATGCGGGCTCGGGTGCGAGCTTCATCGTGATGGACGCCCCGCCGCCCCTCGAAGACGTGCGCCCGTTCATCAACGTGGCCGCCTTGCTGCAAAGCACCGGCCTGAATGCGCCGCGCATCGTCGAGCAAGACGCCCGTCACGGCTTCTTGTTGCTCACCGACCTTGGCTCGCAGCTCTACCTGGGCGCGCTGCAAGCGGCCGTCGCACGCGATGACCCGGCGACCACCGACACCCTGATGCGCGACGCCACTGCCGCGTTGATCCAGTGGCAGCTGCGCGCCGATGCAAGCAGCTTGCCGCCCTATGACGACGCTCTGCTGCGCCGCGAGCTCGCCCTTTTTCCGGAGTGGTGCGTGGCGCGCGAGCTCGGCGTTAACTGGGCGGCGCAGGACCAAACGCAATGGCAAGCCGCATGCGACCTCCTTGTACAGAGCGCGCTTGCACAGCCCACAGTCGCTGTGCACCGCGACTACATGCCGCGCAACCTGATGGTCTGTGCGAAGGCCGCTGACGGCACGGGCTCACCCGGCATCCTCGACTTCCAGGATGCGGTGCGCGGCCCGATCACTTACGACCTGGCCTCGCTGCTGCGCGACGCCTTCATTTCTTGGGAAGAAGAACAGGAACTCGACTGGGCCGTGCGCTACTGGCAGGCCGCGCGAAAAGCGGGGCTGCCTTTGAGCGAAGACTTCGGCGAGTTTTGGCGTCAGGCCGAGTGGATGGGGCTGCAGCGCCACCTGAAAGTGCTGGGCATCTTCTGCCGCCTGAAACACCGCGATGGCAAACCAACGTACAGCCAAGACCTGCCGCGGTTCTTCGCTTACGCGCACAAGGTCTCGGCACGCTACAACGCGCTGCGCCCGCTCTCCAGGCTGCTCGAGCCCTTGATGGGCGCACAGCGGATGGAAGTCTTTCTTTAGAGCGACGCTAGACGACGCCCTCGCGGGTCACGAGCAGATCCCCGATCAACCCGTGAAGCCCAGCGACGCCTGTGCTTCGTCGACCACCTCGGGCGGCGCGCCACGGCGCTGCGTCTCGCAGCCTGCGGCCAGCAACCACGGGTCGCGGTCTTCGCCACCGAAGGCCTTCACCAGGAAGTCGACGAAAGCTCGCGTGCGCGCCGGCACATGCTTGCGTGTGGGCATACCGGCGTAGAGCGTCGTTGTCAGCATGTGCCATTGCGGAAGCACACGTTCGAGCGCGTTTTCGAGCAGCGCGTCTTCGGCCACAAAAGAAGGCAACCCGGTGATACCCATGCCGGCCAGCGCGGCGGCATACATCGTGTCGGTGTGAATGGTGCTGAGCGCAGGGCGCGGCATGGGCAGCGTGACCGACTCGGCCGCGGCGTCGGCCCAGTTGACGGCATAAAACGTCAGCTCGTGCAGGAAGTTAGTCGCCATCACGTCATGCCTTGCGAGGTCGCGCGGATGCTGCGGACGGCCGTGTTTGTCGAGGTACTCCGGCGAGGCGCAGGCAATCACCTCCGAGCGCGCCAGGCGCCGAGCCACGAAGCTACCGTCGAGTGCGCGTCGGCCCTCGGTGAGGATGCTCACGTCGAAGGTTTCGTCAACCGTTTCCACCGGGCCAGGCACCGAGAGCTCGAGCGTGACACGCGGGTACAGCGCCCTGAACCTCGGCAGCATCTTGGCGAGCTGGTGCACCGCGAACCCCGGTGAGCACAACACCCGCAAGTGGCCTCGCGGCTCCGAGGTGGCGGCCGTGGCCAGTGCTTCGGCCTCATCGACCTCGGTCAGGATGTGGCGCACCCTCTCTAGGTAGTTTTCGCCAATGTCGGTGAGCGACAGCCGCCGAGTGGTCCGGTTGATCAGCCGCGCGCTGAGGTGCTCTTCCAGATCGGCCACGAGGCGCGTGACCACGGCTGGCGACAGGTTCAGCTCGCGGGCCGCGCCGGCGAAGCTGCCCCGCTCGATCACCCGGGAAAACACGCGCATGGAGTGGAGGCGGTCCATCTTCAAGCCCTCGTTTGTTTCAATTTTGGCAATACGCAATTGAAACACAGGCGCTTTATTGATTCATTAGCAAGATCTCGAGTTCAACCCGTCGACGAGGAAGTCCTCACCGAGACTGGAGAAAACGGTGTTTCACACTGTACGGGGCTCGCCATCGGATCGAGACTTCTTTGCCAGGCTCAAGCAATACCGTTGCATCCCAAGCAATATGCCAAAACCGCTCGCAACTTCCTCGGCGCCATTCATCTGGTCGCCACCGTCGTGTGGCTCCATTGATGACGCACCCTAAGCAGTGCTGTTGGGATTGCGCAGAGAAACGCTGAAGCCGTTATCAACGTCAGGCCGCAAGCCGGGCCCGCATCGCGTCGATCACCGCCTTGTAATCAGTGTGGCCGAAGATCGCGCTTCCGGCGACGAAGGTGTCGGCACCGGCGTCGGCCACCTGGCGGATGTTGTCGGCCTTGATGCCGCCGTCGACTTCGAGGCGAATATCGCGGCCGCTCTGATCGATCAGCTTTCGCACCATACCGATCTTCCTCAGCGCCCCGGGAATGAAACTCTGCCCGCCGAAGCCGGGGTTCACACTCATGATGAGGATCAGGTCGAGCTGCTCGATCGACCACTCCAGCACGTCGAGCGGCGCGGCCGGGTTGAACACCAGGCCGGCACTGCAGCCTTCGTTGCGAATCAATTGCACGGTGCGGTCAACGTGCGCGCTCGCATCGGGGTGGAAGCTGATGCGGTCGGCGCCGGCCTTCGCGAACGCCACCGCGAGTGCGTCGACCGGCTGCACCATCAGGTGCACGTCGATCGGCACCTTCGTGCCATCCGCGCGCACCGCGTGCTTGCGCAAAGACTCGCACACCATTGGGCCGAAGCTCAGGTTCGGCACGTAGTGGTTGTCCATCACGTCGAAGTGGATCCAGTCAGCGCCGGCCGCAATCACGTTGCGCACTTCTTCACCCAGGCGGGCAAAGTCGGCAGAAAGAATGCTGGGTGCGATGCGGTAGGGGCGTACGGTGGCCATGAAATTCGGCTCGGGATTCGCGCGCATTCTAGGTGGGGGCTTGTCCTTGCTGCCAGAATCCGCGCCATGTCCAAAGCCGAACTCACCAATAGCGTCAGCGTACGCCACCTGCCCGAGCAGTCCGACCCGCAGACCGGCGAGCACGCGTTCGCCTACACCGTGTCGATCCGCAACACCGGCGACGTGACGGCGCAGTTGATCGCGCGCCACTGGGTCATCACCGACGCCAACGGCCACACCGAGGAGGTGCGCGGCCTGGCCGTGGTGGGACACCAGCCTTTGTTGAAACCCGGCGAGACCTTCGAATACACAAGCTGGATGCGTCTGTCTACGCCACACGGCACGATGCGTGGCACGTTTTTTTGTATGACTGAAGACGCCCAGGCGTTCAACTCACCGATCGGCGAATTCGGTCTGACGCTCGCCTCGGCGCTGCACTAAACCGTGGCGAAAAAGGAGCGCGTCTCGCTCTGGGACCTGACCGCGTTGCTCAATGCGGCCGACCCGAAAGCGAGCCTGCCCGAGCGCCACCTGTGGCTGATTCGGCTGCTTGAATGGCTACGGCATGCGCCGGTGGTGGCCGCGCCGCAGTCCGAAGCGCAGGTCACCGCGACGCCAACGCCGGTGCTGCGCCTGAAGCACCTGCTGGGCGTGCTCGACCGCCACCCTCAGCACCAAGCGAACGTTTCGGGCGTGCTGCGGCGCATCTGGAGCGAAGTCGATAACGCCGCGCTGCTGGCCGATTTTGGCTTCGCGCCGCGCATGGATTTGTGGGGCGAACTCGGCCGCCGCATGCGCGCCCGGATCCTGCCGATCACCCCCGCAACCACCGACCTCGGCGAGCTGTTTGCGCTGCTTTTCCCACAGGCCGACGACGCCGACTGGCTGCTCGCGATCGACGACGCCACGCTGCAGCGTTTGCGCACGTACGTGGCGCCCGAGCGCAGCGACTCGGTCTGGCGAGTGCCGTTTCTCGAAGCGATCGTGTTCCTCGCCAGCGCGGTGCGCGCGTCGGCTTTTTCGCCTGCGCTGCGTTTGCGCATGAGCCCTGAGCTGCTCACCGACAAGCCGTTCCGCCAGATCGCACGCTTGGCCGAGCAGATCAGCGAACACGCTCATGCGCCTGAAGACGGCGGCACCACCCAAGGATCCACACCAGCAAGCGAAGCCGCGCTGCTGCAAGAAGCGCAGTACCTGCGTGCACTGCTCGACACCTGCAGGCGCTGCGCCGACAGCGTGCACAACCACCTCGAAGCACACGGCGTGTCGGTCGACGTGGTGTTCGAAGTCGACCAGCTGCGTGAGCGCACGCACCGCATCGACGCGCTGCTGAACTGCGTGGTCAGCCCAGAGCCAGCGCGCGAGATCACTCGCGTGCTGGCCGACCTAGTGCGCACGGCCGACGAGCGCCGCAGCATTCGTGCGCTGCTGTCGCGTCACTACTCGCTGCTCGCGCGCCAGGTGGCCGAACGCAGCGCCGAAAGCGGCGAGCACTACATCACCCGCGACCGCGAGTCGTACCTGCGAATGCTGCGTGCCGCGGCCGGTGGCGGCGCGATTCTGGCCGGCACCACGCTCATGAAGTTCGCAGTGCTGGCGCTCGGCCTCTCCGCGTTTTGGGGCGGCTTCTGGGCAGGCTTGAACTACGCGGCGAGCTTCGTAATCGTGCAGCTGCTGCACTTCACGGTTGCCACCAAGCAGCCGGCGATGACGGCGCCGGCGATGGCCGAAAAGCTCACCGAGCTGAACCAAGACGAGCGAATCGAAGGTTTCGTCGACGAAGTGGTGCACCTGATCCGCTCACAGGCCGCTGGCATCTTCGGCAACGTCGTGATGGTGGTGCCGCTGGTGCTCGCGGTGCAACTCGGCGCGCAGGCCGTGTTCGGCGCGCCGCTGGTCGGCCACAAAGACGCCGTGCATGTGCTGGAGTCGATCACGCTTCTTGGGCCGACGGTGCTCTTCGCGGCATTCACGGGTGTGTTGCTGTTCGCCAGCTCGCTGATCGCCGGCTGGGCAGAGAACTGGTTCGTGTGGCACCGCCTAGACAGCGCCATTGCCTGGAACCCGCGCATCGTGGCGCGCCTCGGCGCTGCCCGTTCGGCGCGCTGGGCGGCCTACTGGCGCGCCAACATCTCGGGCTTTGCTTCCAACATCTCGCTCGGCTTCATGCTCGGCGTGATCCCCGTCGTCGCGATCTTCTTCGGCTTGCCGATCGAGGTGCGACACGTCACGTTGTCGACCGGCCAGCTCGCCGCAGCCGTGGGCTCCGAAGGCTTCGCGCTGATGGGCCAGAGCGCGTTCTGGTGGTGCGCGGCCGGTATCGCTGCAACGGGTGCGCTTAACCTGAGCGTGAGCTTTTTTCTCGCCTTCAGGGTTGCGCTGCGTTCGCGCGGCATCCGCCTGACCGACCGCAGCCGCATCTACCGCGCATTGCGTTCTCGGCTGTGGCGGCAGCCGCTTTCTTTCGTGTGGCCGAAGGCTTGAATCAGCGCCTGTGAATGAATGGGGCGCGCCCGAGCGGGCGACCTAAGCTGAGCCCCAATGGCACAGAGGCGTTCAGTCGTCTGCGCGGCGCTCGCCCTTGTCGCGGCCCGAAAACATCGTCCACCACACAATCAGCACCAGCAGTGCGAGAGCACCGAAGGCTTCCAGCAAAATCACCCACATGTTGATTGCCTTTCGAAGCGCGGCCCGTGCGCTGTGTGTAGCGATTTTAGGTTCGCTCGTCGCATGCTCGAGCCCTCCGCCACTGCCACCGGCCGCCCCTGAACCCAAACCCTTGAGCGCCGACCCTGCGCTCGCGCCTCTTGGGGCTGCCGTGCTGCGCGGCCGTTCGCGCTGGGTGCCGGTGCGCTGGGCCGAGCTACCGGGGTGGCAGTCCGATCGCAGTGCCGAGCTCTGGCCTGCACTGCTGCGCGGTTGCGAGCGGCCGGCGTCGGGCTGGGAGGGTGTGTGCACGCAGGCTCGTGCAGCGGCCATGCCGGCCTTCAGCGACGAGGCTGCGCGCGCCTGGTTGCAGCAGCGTTTGCAGCCCTACCGAGTCGAGTCCCCCGAGGGTGCGCCCGAGGGCCTGATCACCGGTTACTTCGAGCCGCTGGTCGAAGCGACCCGCACGCCGCGCGCCGCGTTTCGCATCGCCCTGTATGCGCCGCCCGCTGACCTGGCCTTGCGCAAACCGTACTGGACGCGCCAGCAGCTCGACACGCTGCCCGCCGCGCAGCAGGGCCTGCGCGGCCGCGCGTTCGCTTACGTGGCCGACCCGCTCGACGCGCTGATCCTGCAGATCCAGGGGTCAGGCCGCTTGAACCTGCTTGAAGAAGACGGCAAGCGCAAACTCGTGCGGGTGGCCTACGCGGGCCACAACGACCAGCCCTACAAGTCGATCGGCAAGTGGCTGATCGAACAAGGCGAGCTGCGGCTTGAGCAGGCTTCGTGGCAGAGCATCAAAGGTTGGGCGCGACAGAACCCGAAGCGGCTGAACGAGATGCTGTGGAGCAACCCCCGCTTCGTGTTCTTCCGCGAAGAGTCGCTGCCCGACCCACAGCTCGGGCCAAAGGGCGCCCAGGCCGTGGCGCTAACGCCGGGGCGCTCCATCGCAGTCGACCCGGCCAGCATCCCTTTTGGCACCCCGGTCTGGCTCGACACGACCGAGCCACTCTCCAACACGCCGCTGCGCCGCGCCGTGATGGCGCAAGACACCGGCAGCGCAATCATCGGCGCGGTGCGAGCCGATTTTTTTTGGGGCTGGGGTGATTTGGCCGAAGCGCAGGCCGGACGCATGAAACAACCGTTGCGCCTGTGGGTGCTTTGGCCGAAGGTCTAAGCCTTGGAAGAAAGGTTCTGACGAACGTGGCGACCAATCGACTCCTGACCACATTTCAAAGCACCCGCCATGACACGCCGCCAACTGCTATCCATGCTTTCCGCCATCGGTCTCGGCCCGCGCGTGGCTGAGGCACAAACTGCCTCGGCTCCAACCGCCGGCACCGAGCCGCTGCGCCTCACCGACGCCCAGTGGAAGCAGCGCCTCTCCCCGGCTGCCTACGACGTGCTTCGCCAGGAAGGCACCGAACGCGCCGGCACCAGCCCGCTGAATGCCGAGAAGCGCAAGGGCCGCTTCCACTGCGCCGGCTGCGAGCTTGCGTTGTTCGCCTCGGAGGCCAAGTTCGAGAGCGGAACCGGATGGCCGAGTTTTCACACCGCGCTTGCCGGCGCGGTGGCCACGCGCACCGACTACAAACTGGTGTTCCCGCGCACCGAGTACCACTGCGCGCGCTGCGAGGGCCACCAGGGTCATGTGTTCAGCGACGGGCCAGCGCCGACCGGAAAGCGCTATTGCAACAACGGCGTTGTATTGAAGTTTGTGGTGGCGGCATGAACGCGCTTCGATTCGCCACTGCCGCCGTTCTACTGAGCCTGGCCGGCTGGAGTCAGGCACAGACAGCCGCGCCGGCAACGACCGCCCGGGCCATCTTCGCCGGCGGCTGTTTCTGGTGTGTAGAGTCCGATTTCGACAAGGTCGCCGGCGTGATCTCCACGACCTCGGGCTACAGCGGCGGAACAGTTGCCAACCCCACCTACGAGCAGGTGTCGAGCAAACGTACCGGCCACGCCGAAGTCGTGGAGGTGGTGTTCGACCCGGCCAAGGTGAGCTACGCAAAGCTGGTCGAGTATTTCTGGCGCACCACCGATCCGACCATGAAAGACCGCCAGTTCTGCGATGCAGGCACGCCCTACCGCAACGCCATCTTCCCGGTTGATGCAGCGCAGATGCAGGTCGCGCTGGCCTCGCGCGCGGCACTGGAGAAGATCAAACCCTTCAAGGAGCCGATCGTCACCGAGATCGTGGCGGCCACGCCGTTTTACGCGGCCGAGGAATACCACCAGGACTACTACAAGAAGAACCCGCTGCGTTACCAGTACTACCGCGCGAGCTGCGGCCGCGACGCACGGGTCAAGCAGCTTTGGGGCGCGCAGGCGGCGCACTAGTGCAGCGTTTCGCGCTTAACGGCCGCTTTAAAACCGATGCGTTTGGGCCCGTCGCTAGGCGCAAATCGGAGCAATACCGGGGTATCCCGAGGACCCGCGAGCCGCGCACCACTCTGAGCGCCAAATCGAGGTGGGCCATCGCCGCTCCGGCGGTCGCGATCCCAGCGGGGTTGACCAGCGTTCTCGACTCGTCGAGCAGGGCTCGCGGGTAACGCTGTCTGAACATCGGTGCGACCCGCACTTCGAAGTCGCTCGGGCGTCTCCACGCCCACCGGCACCGCCATCGCCCGGCGCATTGAGGCCACCACCACGAACGAGACCGACGGCGTGTCCAGCGGCGGCATTCATGCGCCGTACCTCCGCGCACCAACATCAATCGCGGCGCCACCGCCCATGATGGGGGCCCGCCACCCCACAA